>JBAUVS010000049.1:0-27355 GCA_049583345.1 Woeseiaceae bacterium | reverse complement strand
CATGGCCAGCCCGCACATCGCGGGCACTGCCGCACTGTTGAAGCAGGCGCACCCGACCTGGACGGACGCCGAAGTCCTGTCGGCGATCATGACGACCGGCACCTACGACGTCCGCAAGGAGGACGGCGTGACCCCGGCAGATTCGAACGACATCGGCGGCGGCCGCGTGCAGGTTGCCGCGGCCGTCAACGCCGGACTCGTGCTCGACGAGAGCGCGGCCAACTTCCAGGCGGCGGACCCCGACGCGGATGGCGATCCCGCCTCGCTCAACGTCGCCGGACTGGTGCAGGACCGGTGCATCCTGACCTGTACCTGGACGCGCACCGTGACCGCCACCGTCGACGGCAGCTGGACCGCGGCCGGCCTCGATCCCTGGGTGACGGTCAGCCCGTCGACGTTCAGTCTCGCCGCCGGCGAGACGCAGCAGATCGAGGTGAGCGCGGATGCGGCCGATCTGCCCGCGGCGACGTGGTCCTTCAGCCGTGCCGTGCTGACGCCGGCCGCCGCGGGAGTCCCGCCGACCCAGTTGCCGATCGCCGTCGTGCCGGCGACGGGCGAACTGCCCGCGTCGGTCGATCTCGTGGCGACGCGCGATGCCGGATCGCAGCTGGTGACCGACGTCACCGCCACGATGACGAGCGGCATCAATGTCAAGGTTTACGAACCGGCGAAAGTCGAGGGCATGGATTTCGCGCTGCCGGGCGACAGCGACAACGGTTCCCCGTTCGACGACCTGTCCGACGGCGTCACTTACATCCTGCACGACGTGCCGGCCGGCACCCAGCGTGCCGTGTTCCAGGTCCTGCAGTCGGAAGCCCCCGACCTGGATCTCTACGTCGGCGTCGTGGTCGATCCCTCGAACCCGGTCGATCCCTCGTTGCTGGTCTGCGTGTCCGCGACGGGCACGGCGCTGGAGTCCTGCGATCTGGACGCGGATTTCCTCGACCTGTTGCGATCCCTCCTCGGCACCGATGACCTGACGTTCTTCGCGGTCATCCAGAACTGGGCGCCGAGTGCGCCGGGCGCCGTGGACGCGTTCCGGTTCGCGGCGACCAATGTCAGCGGCTCGGAAGCCGGCAACCTTTATGCCCGGGGACCGGAGGGCAGCGTGGCGCCGCTCGAACCCTTCGATGTGCGCTTCTTCTGGAATCTGCCGTCGGAACCGGGCGACCAGTACCTGTCGACCACCGAGTGGTACGGCGATGCCGCGCAGACGCAATTGCTCGGCAAGGTGCCGCTGCAGTTCGGTCGCGGGCCGGATGACGTCACGATTACGACGGATGCCGGCGGACCGGTCGGCGTCGGCCAGTCGGTGACGATCTCCGCGAACGTACAGGCAAATTTCTCGCCCGAAGACCGTACGTACAGCGTCTACGTCCCGATCCCGTGGGGCCTGAAGGTCGATCCGTCCTCGATCACGGAAGGCGGCAAGTTCCACGGCCATTCGATCAAGTGGAACGTGACCCAGGAATCGCTGCTCGGCAACGACGGCACGTACGTCGTCAGCACCGATGCCGACAATCCGTACTGCGATACCGGCTTCGGCGGTTTCGTCCACCTCGCGGACTTCGGCATCCCGCCGGATCCCGGATTCACGGGCGATACGATCGCCGGCACGTTCTTCGGGACCCAGAACCCCATCGAGTTCTACGGCGCTCCGCGCAGCGGCGGCCTGACGGTCACCGACGACGGCTTCGGATTCTTCGCTTCGACGCCGGGGCCGAATCCGTGGGTCAACCAGCTCATCCCGGACCCGACCGAACCGAACGACCTGCTGGCGCCGTTATGGGCCGACTGGTTCATCAACTACGACGACGGCTCGGGCGGCCGCGTGCGCGGCATCACGGCCGCGACGGCCGGGCCCGATGTCTCGATCGTCGAGTGGGATGGCGTCGAGTACTACCCCGGCGACGGGACCTATCCGGTTGCGGCGGACGTCGAAATCGTGACGTACAGCACCGTCGACCCGATGTTTCCCGAGATCGTGTTCGCTTACGACAACGTGGACGAGGACTTCACCGATCTGCTGCAGTCGATCGGGTATCTCACGACCGGCGTCGAGAACAGGACGGGCACCGTCGCCACCGGTTTCGCCGGCGCGATCACGGACGGGCTGATGGTCTGTTTCGACTACCAGGGACCGGATAAGTCGCCGCGGCAGCTGAGCTTCAGCGCGACGGCCAGTCCGTTCCTCGCCGGGCAGGATGTCACCGTGTCCGAGGTCGACAAGGTCGACAACCCGGGCAGCCGGCCGGAATCGAGTTCGACGGAGCTCGAAGTCGACGCACTGCCGTACAAGTTCCAGGGCTTCTTCGGCCTCCATGACGGCAAGAAGATTCGTCTGCACCGCGAACACCAGGTGCTGGTGGCGTTCAAGCTGCTGGACCCGAATTCCTGGTGGCACATCGTCTACGACGCGGATGCGACCATCGAGGTGACCGATGCCGGCGGCAACGTCGTCGCATCGGGCGACGCCGACTTCACCTTCTGGGGCTTCAGGTACGTGTATTGGTGGCAGTTGCGAGGCCTGCAGCCGGGCGACTACACGATCACGGCGCATCTCGACGACGGGACGTCGCACAGCGTGACGGTGAAACTCGTCAATTGATGTGACGGGGACCTATGTCGGGTCCCGGGAATCGCCGCCCGGGGCGGGTGTCTCGATCCGCCCCGGGGGCTCACAGAGGAACGGCGGTCCGCGCAAGGTGCTGTGGAATTCGTACGTGTCGCCGCCGGCCAGCAAGCGGATGAGTACGCCGGGCGTCAGCACCATCTGGTAGGCGCGGTCCGGCATCGGGCAGCCCAGCGCGGCCGAGCGCCAGGTGACGCGCCGCGCGTCCAGCACCTTCACGTGATCCGCGTCGATGTTCCGTTGCCCCGCGAGGTGGTCGAGAAGATCGGCCGTAGCGGCATCGACGAGGGTCTGCAGCGCTGGATCCGGTTTCATCGGCGGCAAGGGGCGTGTGTCTCCGTATTTGGGCGCCGCGGCGACCGATTTCGAATCGGCGGCATCGTTGAAGCCGCAGGACGCAGCCACGACCAGGGTCACGATTGGCGCGAGTCGAAGATGTTTCGACATGCCTCGACTGTACACTACCGCCGCCTCTTCAGCATCGCCAGGAACCGGGGATCATCCCGGATCGAATCGAAGTCCGAGTCGTTGTCGATCCATTCCTGGTAAATGTCGCCGCGTTCGAGACGGCGTTCGAACAACTCGAGGGCGCGTTCGATATCGCCGCTCGCCGCATAGAAGCAACCCGCGTTGTGCAGGACGCCGATATCGTCCGGCGCGATTGCGATCGCTCTCTCGATCCATTCCGTGCCGCGCTCGTGCTCGCCGATCTCGCTGAGGCAGGAGCCGCCGAGCGTCAGCGCGCGTGTGTCCTCCGGGTTCAGCAACAGGTGACGCTCCGCGCGGCGCACCGCTTCGATCGCGAGCGATTTCACGCGTAGCGAGTCTTTCATCGCGACGCAGGACGTCGTCGCCAGGCAGAGCGACTGGTAATCGTCCGGTCTTACGCGGCCGGCTTGCTCGAACAGGCGCACCGCCTCCGGATGGTTGCCTTCGGCGAATCGCGATCGCGCATACAGGTACCAGGCTTCGTAGAGTTGCGGATCGAGCCCGAGCGCCCGTTCGAATTCCTCGTTGGCGGCATCGAAACTGCCGAGCAGGGTCAATGCAAACGCCCTCGCGGTATGCGACTCGGCCAGCTTCGGTGCGAGCTCGAGTGCCCGCCGGCTGGCCCGGTCCGCCAGTTCCAGCAGCTCGTCGGTACGCTCGAACCACATGTAAGTCATCGACGCGGCATTCGCCAGGCCCGCCCAGGCCTTCGCGTAGTCCGGGTCGATCTCGATCGCTCGCTCGAACATCTGCCTGGAGCGCAGCATGCAGCCGCGGTCCATGAGGTGGTAGAACTGCAGGCCGCGCAGGTAGTAATCGTAGGCTTCCGGGTTGTCGGTCGCCCTGTAGGTCGGGATATTGGGCGCCTCGCCGCTGCCCAGCGCAGACACGACTTCGCGCGCGATGTCGGCCTGCACTGCGAAGATATCGGTGAGCTTGCGATCGTAGATCTCGCTCCAGAGATGCGCGTCGTCCTGCGCATCGATGAGCTGCATGGCCACGCGCACGCGGTCGCCCGAGCGCCGGACGCTGCCCTCGAGGACGATCTCGACGTTGAGTGCGGCGGCGATCTCGCCCACGGTCTTGTTGCTCTCGCGGAACGCGAACGAGGAAGTACGTGACGCGACGCGCAGTTGCGGGATCTTCGCCAGCAGGTTGAGGATTTCCTCGGCAACGCCGTCGCTGAAATAGATGTTGTCCGCGTCGCCGCTCATGTTCACGAGCGGCAGGACGGCGATGCCGCGCGGTCTCGATACGGTCTTCGTGCCGGCTTCGTGCCGGTCTTGCTCGTGGAGCCGGGCGATGAACTGGTAACCGAAGCGCGGCACCGTCTTGATGATGGCCGTATCGCCCGTCCTGTCGCCGATCGCCCTGCGCAATTTCATCACGGCGCGCGCAAGTGCGGCGTCGGTCACGACGGTCCCCCAGACCTTGTCCTGCAACTCGTCCTTGCCGATGGCGCGGTCGCGATTGCGTACCAGGTACATCAGCAGGTCGAATGCCTTGGGCTCGATCGGGACCGCCTTGCCGTCGCGGAAGAGTTCGCGACTGGCCGGATTCAGCCTGCAGTTCGAAAAAGCGAGGGTCATGACGGCATCCGTCCGCACAGGACCCGATTATCTCAGAAAGCGGGTAGCGGTTGACCTTCCGGCCGGGACCGCCCGAGGCTTTAGGCCACGGCGGCCGTGTACTCGGGCTTGCGGGGACTGACCGGCCTGCCGACCGTGAGTGCCTGGCGCAGCGCCGGGCTCATCGACATGAACGCACTGTCGGGTTCGGAACCCAGTGCGTCCAGGACTTTCGTGAAAAAGCAGCGTGCCGCGGCGGTGGCCACGACATCGAAGACCTCTTCATCCGTGAGGCCGTGGATCGACTTCAAAGCCTCGACGCGGCCATGCGTAATCTTGCGCGCATCCCGGGCGATGTCGCGTGCGAACTCCGCGATGGCGAAGTCGGCGGTCGAGAGCGCGTCCGCCTTGCGGCCCCCGGCGATCGCGATCACCGCGTCTTCGCCGATCAGCTCGGCGAGTTTCTTGCCGTGCGCGAGCGAGCAGGCGGAGTGTCTGAGTTCCAGTGCGACGACCAGGGTCACCAGTTCGAAACGCCGGTCGTCCATCGGACGGCGGATTTCCGCGAGCAACTGTCCCCAGCGGGCCAGTGCCTCCGGCCGATGGCTGAACACTTTCGCGTAGTCCGGAACGTAGCCCCAGTGGTCCTGCTGGCGCCGGTACATGTCAAGCACGGCGCCGGATGCTTCGCCCGGCGGTATCGTGTCGATAAATGCCATCGGAATTCTCCTTGGTTTTCGAAGTCAGGTAATCGACGAGGTGTTCCGCGATGTCGCGGGCATCGTCTTCGATGCCGAAGATGAAACTCGACTTGCGGCGCCGCATCAGCGGCAGGCCGAGCACGTACATGCCGGGAGATGCGACGATGCCGCCGTCATGCCGCAGCTGTCCCTTGCGGTCCAGCACGGGCATGTGCAGCCAGCGGTAGTCCGGGCGCAGGCCGGTCGCCCAGACGATCGTCCGCACGTCCGCCGCCGCGAGATCCAGCGCCAGGATCGGTTCGTCGTCG
The DNA here is from genome assembly GCA_049583345.1 of Woeseiaceae bacterium. GTDB lineage: Bacteria > Pseudomonadota > Gammaproteobacteria > Steroidobacterales > Woeseiaceae > UBA1847. The sequence continues at coordinate 21,657 of JBAUVS010000049.1, read as the reverse complement.
ACACGGGTCGGCTCGAAGCGCTCCGGCGCCGGCGCGCCGTCCGCGTCGGCTGTCGCATCGATCCGCGCCAGCAGCCGATTCATCTTCAGGTCGGCCAGCGCACATACATTGCGTAGCGAGCCGGAGAACTGGGCCGCGCCGTCGCGGATGCCCATCAGCCGGCCGGCGATGACCGCCCCGTTATCGCGCAGCTGGTTCAGGTCGAGGAGCGGATTGTCCCGGCTCCCGACGAGCTGCGGGGAAGGCAGCCGCCGGCCGCGGTCGATGTCCTCCACCTCTTCGTAGCGTTCGTGGTGGATGCCGCTGCGATCCATCCAGTAAAAGATGTCGCGGCCGCGATAGCTGCGCGGCATGCGGACGTGTTCGCCGGCGGCGATCGTGACGTCGTGACCCGCTCGCAGCAATTCATCGGCGAGTTGCACGCCGGTCGCGGAGGCGCCGACGACCAGTACGCCGCCCCCATCGAGCTGCGCCGGTGACCGGTAGTCCTGCGCCGTCAGCTGTGCGACGCGCGGGGGCACGTCGGCCGCGGCGCGCGGTATCGAGGCGATGTTGCAGGCGCCGGTGGCGAGAACCACCGCATTGCAGACCCAGCTGCCGCGATTGGTATCGACCCGGTAGCGGGCACGCTCGCGCGTCACCGATGTGACGCGAGTGTGTGTGCGCAGCGGCAACGCGGCGGATGCTGCGTAGTCTTCGATGAAGCGGACCAGCTCGGCGACCGGCATGAAGCCGTCCGGGTCGTCGCCGTCATAGCGCTTGCCCGGCACGCGTGTCTGCCAGTTCGGCGTCAGCAGCCTGAGCGAATCCCAGCGCTCGTGGCGCCAGGAATTGGCGACCTCGCCGCGTTCGAGCACGACGTGCTCCACGCCGGCTTCGCGGAGCAGGTAGCTCATCGACAGGCCGGCATGGCCGGCGCCAATGACGACGACGTCAATGGCGCCGGCGAGCCGGGTGGGTTGCTGGTGAGCTGCGCTCACTAGTTTACGTTCACGTGGACGTTGGTCGGGTTCGTAATGATGTCGAACACGGCCGAACGCTTCTGCGACTGCGCAACCAGCGCCGCGATATCTTCCTCCGACGCGTCGGCGTCGATGCGGTAGTTCACGGTGATGCTGTGGAAACCGTTGCGCACGTCGGCGTCGATGCCGAGGATGCCCTGCAGGTCCATCGGCGCTTCGATGCTGGCCGTCACCGAGTTGAGCTGGATGCCGCGATTCTGGGCGACCGCCGCGATGCCGGCCGTCAGGCAGCCCGCCAGGCCCACGAGGACGAACTCGACCGGCGTCGAGCCCTTGTCTTCCGAGGCGAAGATCTCCGGATGATCGCTGTCGTAGCGAAACTCGCGGACATGCCGTTGCTCGTCGCCGAGACCGAAGAATCCCTCGACGCGGGACTCTGTATGGGTGCCGTTCTTCCACTCGCTGGCGACCCGCCAGACGAACCGGGCGGCCTCGGGCGCCGCGGTCAGGGCCTCGCGCGCGCCCAGCAGCGCCTCGACGTTGACCCCGTTGTTCACTGCCGTTTGTGCTTCGTTCATTGCCTTGCTCCTCAAGGTTTCGGCAGCGGGATTGCTGCCGGCGGGAGCGCAGTCTGCCGAGCAGGGCAATGTCGGGCTTGACCGTTTGCTGACTATTTGATGACTATTTATTTCACCAACAAATTCAACGGCTTCGATCGGATCGTGTCACTTTCGGGAAGCGTACCAGGCCTTGACCACCGGCTCCTCGGCGATGCGCGCGACGTGATCGGCGATGTCGGGCGCGACCTTGCGGACGAGATCCTTGGGCACGTAGTCGAGCATGCCGGAGCTGATCCAGCGCACCTCCATGAGAGCTTTCAGGTCCGCCACGGTCAGGCGCTGGTCCGCGAAGTACTTGCCGCCGCCGCGGGCGAGCAACTCGCTCAGGCCGCGCAGGAACGGCGTGGTCCAGCCGTCGACCAGCTTTTCGCGCGCCTGTTTCATCGCGTCGCCCTCCAGGCCGAAGGTCCGGCCGATCCGGTGGCTGTCGTCCTCGACGACCTCGAGGACCTCGTCGCAATACAGTGCCTGCAGGTCGTCTTCGGGATACAGGCCGGCAAGGCGGCCGACGTAGCGGCACATGGCGTTGGACTGCGTGACCACGGTGCCGTCGATCTCGAGCTGCGGCAGGTACTTGAAGCGTGTGCTGTCCCGCATGGCTCCGAATTCGGCGCCCGAAACCCGGTTGTCCTCGAAGGGGATCCCCGCCGCGTGGAAGGCGATGCGGACGGGCTCGCCCCGGCCGCCGCTGATATCGAAATACGTCAGTTTGTAGTTCGGCATAATAGTGACATCCTGTTATTCGGGGTCGGCGCTTGTCGCCGGCGCTCGATGTTACTCCAAACCAGGGAGGCAACGACCATGGGATTTGCAATTTCGAAGATGCAGCTGACGAGCACGGCCTTCAAGGAAGGCGGCGCAATCCCGAAACGGCACACGGGCGAGGGCGAGGATGTCTCCCCGGCGCTGAGCTGGACGACGCCGCCGGAAGGCACCAAGGCATTCGCACTGATCTGCCACGATCCGGACGCGCCGCTCATCAAGGCGGGCCAGTACGGCTATGTGCACTGGGTGCTCTACAACATCCCGGGTTCGGTGGACGAGCTGCCCGCGGGCGTCTCCGCGTACACCGCCGGTATCAACGATTTCACCAAGTACGGCTACGGCGGCCCCATGCCGCCGCAGGGACACGGGACGCACCACTATTTCTTCTGGCTGTTCGCACTGAATTCCGCGGACAAACTGCCCGCGGGCCTGACCTTGTGGGAATTGCTCGAACGGATCGAGCCCGGCGTCATCGGCATGAACCGCCTGATGGGGACGTACAAGCGCTAGACGCCGGGCCCGGTCGGTTGCGGTCAGCGTTCGCTCACGTAGATGTCGCCGTCGCGGCCGAAATGCAGCCGCTTGCCGTCTCCGGACATCGTCGCCCGCGTCTCGTTGCCGCTCGTGTTGACGTTCGGCCCGAGATTGACGGGCGATGACCAGTGTCCGGTAAGGAACAGTGCGGTCGACGTGTAGACGTCCTGGCCGCCCATGGCGCTCGCCGCGTGCGGGCCCCAGCTCGGACGGTTGGAGTTGAATACGATCTCGAAGCCACCACGCTCGCGCGGGCGAACGTTCGGCATGAAGTCTTCGAACTCGGAGCTGAGGCTCGATACGACGTGACCCGGTCCGAAGCCGTCACGACCGAGCCGGCTTACGTAGATGTCGTTGTCGCCGGAACCGCCATTCGTGGAATAGAACAGGAACGTGCCGTACCAGGTCTCGACGATCGATGGGCTGCGTTCGGGCCCGGGCGTGTTCGGCCCGTCCGGCGCGCAGCCGAGATTGACCGGCTCGGCCCAGCCGCCGGCCGGGCTCTGGCGCGTGTAATAGATATCGCCGCCGGTCACGCCGCAGCCTGTGCCGTCGGCGCGTTCGGAGACGAACAACAGCGCGCGGCCCCATACGGGAAACGGGCAGAAGTCGTTCGAATCCGAATTTGCCGGGGCCTCGAGCTTGCGGGGTGCCTGCCAGGGCGCGCGGATCGTGTCACGGTCGGCGGCCCACAGGTCGAGCTGACCGTCACGATTCGAAGCGATGATCAGGCTCAGTCCGTCCGCGGTCTCGATCGGGCAACCCTCGCTGGACGGCGTGTTGACGGCGGTCTCGGCAACCGCGGGACCCCAGGTCGGCCACCGGTGATCGGCCACGGCCGGCCCGGAACCGGCCAGCCAGAGCAGGCAGCCGAGACAACCCGCGTATACGTGTGATTTGTTCAACATTGTGATTCTCCCTCTGTTTTCCTGTGCTGCGCTCCCCGAGCTTGCACCGCGCCGCCGCCCGCGGGCTTAGCAAATGCTGACGATTTCATGGAGAATTGTGGAGGCCGAAGGAGCCGCAAGAGCACCCGGGAGGCCCGATGATCTACCGGTTCGGGAACTGCGAGATCGACGTCGCGCGATTCCGATTGCGCCGCGACGGGCGAACTGCCGCAGTCGAGCCGCAAGTGCTGCAACTCCTCGTCTACCTGATCGACAAACGGCACCGCGTCGTCACCCGACAGGAACTGTTCGACGCGATCTGGAACGGCCGCGTCGTGTCCGATTCGGCGCTCAACAGCCGCATCAAGTCCGCGCGGGCAGCGGTCGGCGACGACGGCCGAACCCAATCGATCATCCGCACTTTCCATCGCCGGGGCTATCGATTCGTCGGTACGCTCAAGGAAGACCTGAGCCCGCGGCTGCAGACGAACCCCGACGCATCCGCCGATGTCGGCCGCATCGTCGCCGCCGCCGATGCCCTGGACGAGCTCGAACTGACCTTACCCGGCCAGCCCTCGGTCGCCGTGTTGCCGTTCCGTGCCATCGGAGACTCCGTTACGCACGGGATATTCGCCGACGGCCTCACTCACGACGTCATCACGCAGATCGCCCGGGCGCGCTGGCTGTTCGTCGTTGCGCGCGGCTCCGCATTCAGATTTCGCGCAGGCCCTTACGATCCGCGCGACATCGGCCGTGCGCTCGGTGTGCGCTACGTCGTGCAGGGCGAGATCCAGTTCCTGGGCGGGCGCGTAGGCGTGTTCGTTTCTCTGACGGACACGCTGAAGGGTATGGAGTACTGGGCGGAGCATTTCGATCGTAAGCTGGACCAGCTCGTCACAGTGCAGGCCGAGATCGCCGAGGCTGTCGTCGGAGCGGTCGAAGCGGAGATCGAGATGGCGGAACGTGAACGTTCGCTGTTGAAATCACCCGCGAGTCTCGACGCCTGGGGGGCCTACCATCGCGGTTGCTGGCACATGTACCGCTTCACGCCGCAGGACTACGAACAGGCCGAACACTTTTTCCGGCGCTCGATCGAACTCGATCCCGAAGCGCCGCGGGCATACGCTGGATTGTCCTTCATCCACTGGCAGCGTGCCTTCCTGGAACTCACGAAGGATCGCCGTTCGGAAGAGGAGCGCGCGCTCGAGTTTGCCTTCGAGGGCTTGTCGAAGGACCCGCGCGATCCGCTGGGACACTGGGCGCTCGGACGCGCATATCTCCTGCAGCGCGAACTCGATCAGGCGGTCGACGAACTCGAGACGTCGGTGCAACTCAATCCCAGCTCCGCGGTCGGACAGTACACGCTTGCTTACGGCCTCATGCAGATCGGCGAGGCCCCGCGGAGTAACGACATCGTTGCAAAAGCCCGCCGCCTGAGTCCGTACGACGCCATGACCTTTGCCATGTACGCCGTGCGTGCCCAGAATTTCGCCTTCCTCGGCCGGTATCCGGAGGCTGCGACCTTCGCGACGCGGGCGGCCCGGCAACCGAATTCGCATTACCAGGTCGTCGCGATCGCGGCGTTCTGCAACATGCTTGCCGGCCGCACGGATACGGCCAGACAGTTCTACTCACAATTGCTCGCAACCCGTCCCGGGTATGGCGCCGATGATTACCTGAAGGCGTTCAACCACCGTCCGGAACGGAACTCGACCCTCGTCCGAAAGACGTTCGGGCAGCTCGAGGCGTTGAACTGATCCGGGTATGACGAAGTCGGTCGAGAAAAGCGCGCGCCGCGAGCTTGTCGCCCTGGCCGTCACGGCGCTGACGGCATGCACCCTGGCGCATGCCGAGGACAACGGCGGCTGGGACCACTACGGCGGCGGCCAGCACGGCATGCAGTATTCGAGCCTCGACCAGATCAATCGAGACAACGTCGGCAAGCTCGAGGAAGCCTGGCGCTACGAGACCGGGGAACTCGGCAAGGGAGCGCAGGAACCCTTCGCCTTCCAGGCCAATCCGATACTCGCCGAAGGCACGCTGTACCTGGCGACCGGCAGCGCCATCGTCATTGCGCTCGATCCGGCGACGGGTGCGGAGCTCTGGCGCCACGACCCGCACCTCGACCGCAACAAGCACTATTCCGAGATTGCCAACCGGGGCGTGAGCTCGTGGGTTGACCCCGGCGCCGAGCCGGACGCGCCATGCCGGCATCGCATCTTCGTCGGCACGCTGGACGCGCGGGTGATCGCACTCGACGGCGCAACCGGCACGCCCTGCGAGGATTTCGGGGACCACGGGCAGATCTGGCTCAACCGGGACGTAGGGGCGGAACTCGGCGACGCCTGGGTGAACTACGCGGTCACCTCGCCGCCGGTGATCGTCGGCGACGTGCTCGTCGTCGGTTCGTCCATCGGCGACAACCGCTCGGTGCAGTCCGAACTCGGCATCGTGCGCGGTATCGATGCGCGCAGCGGCGAGGAGCGCTGGCGCTGGGATCCGGTTCCGCGCGATGCGAACGACCCGGCGCACGCGAGCTGGCGGGACGACGAGGCCGCCCGTAACGGTTCGGGCAATGCCTGGGCGCCGCTCGCCGCGGATGCACAGCGCGGCCTCGTGTACGTGCCGACGGGTTCGGCGAGCCCGGACTTCTACGGCGGCGAGCGCACGGGCGACGATCTGTACACCGATTCGCTCGTCGCGTTGCAGGCGGCCACCGGCATGGTCGTCTGGTACCGGCAGCTCGTGCACCACGATCTCTGGGACTACGACCTCGCGTCGCAGCCCACGCTGGTCGAACTCGAGCATGACGGTGTACGGGTCCCGGCCGTCCTGCAGGGGACCAAGGCGGGATTCATCTTCAGTTTCAATCGGGTGACCGGCGCGCCGCTGTTCCCGATCGAGGAACGGCCGGTGCCGCAGGGCGGCGTCGCCGGCGAGCAACTCTCGCCGACACAGCCGTTCCCGGCGGCGCCCCCGCCGGTCTCACGACAGGAACCCGTCACCGCGGACGACGCATGGGGCGTGCTGTATTTCGACAAGAGCGCTTGTCGCCGCAAGCTCGCCGGGCTGCGCTCGGAAGGTATCTTCACGCCGCCGAGCATCCGGGGCACGCTGGAGATGCCGAGCTACGCCGGTGGCATCAACTGGGGCGGCCTCGCATTCGAGCCGCACAGCCAGGTCGTCGTCACCTTCTCGCTGGACGTGCCGACCGAGGTTGCACTGATCCCGCGCAAGGACGTCGAACGGGTCCGCGAATCCGGCAACTACGACGGCTACCAGTTCTCGCGCATGGCGGGCACGCCCTACGGCATGCGCCGCGCGCTGATCCGCTCGCCGCTGGGCATGCCATGCACGACGCCGCCCTGGGGCCGGCTCACTGCCATCGACATGCGCAAGGGCCGGATCCTCTGGCAACGCGGCGTCGGCACGATCCAGGATGTCGCGCCGGCCGTCGCGCCGAATCTCGAGCTCGGCATGGCCGGGCTCGGCGGCCCCATCGTGACCGCCGGCGGCCTCGTCTTCATGGCCGCGGTGCAGGACGATTATCTCCGCGCGTTCGATCTCGACGACGGCAAGACCCTGTGGGAAGGCCGGCTGCCGGCCGGCGGGCAGGCGACGCCGATGACCTACTACCTGCCGTCCACGGGGCGGCAATATGTCGTGATCGCCGCCGGCGGCAATGCTCACCTCGGTACCACACCTGGCGACTACGTCGTCGCCTACGCCCTGCCGGACTGACACGGCGTACCGATACCGCGGCGCAGCATCGGGCTCGCGCGGGAACCACAGCCGTCCCCGACGTTCGAACCTTTCCATGCGCCGCCGGCCGCATCCGTTAAAATGCGGCCATGAGCGGCATATGGACAAATTCGCGCAGATTTAGGGGTTTTCATGAAGCGAAGGACATTCCTGGAGGGCGCCGTCGCCACGGCAATCATGGGGGCCGCGGCGCCACGGATCACGAGCGCTGTGACGATGGATACTGAGAATCTGGGGCCGCTGCTCGCGCCCTGGACGGGTCCGCACGGCGGCATTCCGCGCTTCGACGAGATCGAGATCGGCGAATTCGAGCCGGCGATCCGCAAGGGGATGGACCTGGCCCGCGAGGACATCGCGCGGATCACCGGCAACGAGGCGGCGCCGACCTTCGAGAACTCGGTCCTCAGCTACGAGGACAGCGGCCGTGAACTCGACCGGGCGCAGCGCTTCTTCGGCGTCTACACGTCGACGATGGACGACAAGCCGATGCAGAAGATCGAGGCCGACATGTCGCCCGTGCTGGCCGCGTTCGTCGACGAAGTGATACAGGACGAGGCGTTGTTCTCGCGTCTGCAGGCGGCCCATGCGGCCAGCGAGGGCTCCGGCCTCGACGAGGAGCAAAGGCGCCTGGCGTACGTGCACTACAACAACTTCGTCCGCCACGGCGCCGCGTTGGACGCGGCCGACAAGACGCGGCTGAAGGACATCAACCAGCGTCTCGCCACCCTGTTCACGAAGTTCAGCCAGAACCAGCTGGGTGACGAGGAATATTACACGCTTGTCATCGACAACGAGGCCGACCTCGCCGGGTTGCCCGAATCGGTGATCGCTTCCGCAGCGCAGGCAGGGAAGGACAGGGGCGAGCCGGGAAAATGGGTGTTCACGAACACCCGCTCGTCGATGGAGCCGTTCCTCACGTTCGCCGACAACCGCGGATTGCGCGAGAAGGCATTCCGGATGTGGAACAGCCGCGGCAATCACGACGACGAGCGCGACAACAAGCAGGTGGCGAGCGAGATCCTGCAGCTCCGCGCCGAGCGCGCGCGCCTGCTGGGTTTCCCGTCGCACGCAGACTGGATCCTCGACAACAACATGGCCAAGACGCCGGACGCGGCCATGGCCCTGATGATGAAGGTCTGGCCCGCCGCGGTCGCGCGGGTTCACGAGGAAGTGACCGACATGCAGGCGATCGCGGACGCGGAAGGCGCGGACCTCACGATCACGCCGTGGGACTACCGCTACTACTCCGAGAAGGTGCGCAAGGCGAAGTACGACATCGACCAGAACAAGGTGAAGGAGTACCTGCAGCTCGACAAGATCCGCCAGGGCATGTTCTGGGCCGCCGGCCAGGTCTACGGCCTCGACTTCGTGCAACTGACGGACGTGCCGGTGTATCACCGCGATATGTCGGTCTACGAGGTGCGGCGTGATGGCGACCGCGTGGGCCTGTGGTATTTCGATCCCTATGCGCGCGACGGCAAGAGTTCGGGCGCGTGGATGAACGAATACCGCACCCAGGAGAAGTTCCGCGGCATCGTCACGCCGATCGTGTCCAACAACGCGAACTTCATCAAGGGCGAGCCCGGCGAGCCGGTACTGATCTCCTGGGACGATGCCACGACGATGTTCCACGAGTTCGGCCATGCGCTGCACGGGCTGCTGTCCAACGTGCACTATCCGACGCTGGCCGGCACGAACGTCAAGCGGGACTTCGTCGAGTTCCCGAGCCAGGTGAACGAATACTGGCTATCGACGCCGGAAGTACTGAGCCGCTTCGCCGTGCACTACGAGACCGGCAAACCGATTCCACAGGATCTCGTCGACCGTATCCTTGCCGCCAAGAATTTCAACCAGGGATTCAAGACCGTCGAGTATCTCGCCAATGCGATCTACGACATGAAGATCCACCTGGCCGCGACGCCCGACAAGCCGATCGACATCATGGCGTTCGCCGACAAGACGCTGGAAGAGATCGGCATGCCGAAGCAGATCACGTTCCGGCATCCGCCGACCGCGTTCGGCCACATCTTCTCGGGCGGCGGCTATTCGGCGGGCTATTACGTCTACATCTGGGCCGACGCGATGACCGCCGACGTCTACGAGGGCTTCATGGAGATGGGCGGCCTGTACGACAAGAAGGCCGACAAACTGCTGGAGACCTCGATCATGAGCGTCGGCAACTCCATCCCGCCAGACGAGGCGTTCCGCCGCTTCCGCGGCCGCGATGTCGACACGAACGCGCTGATGCGCGACCGCGGCTTCCCGGTGACCTGAACGACCGGCCGCGCCGTCAGGGTGCGGCGTGTGCGCCGGTCACGACGCCCAGCGTGTCGCTCTCGCCATTGCGCACGAGGTGCGGGAAGCGCTGGCCGTCGTAATAGGGCACCTCGAGCGTGCGATAGAAACCGTCGTTCTGCACCAGCAAGGCGATGGGCTGGTGCGACTGTTTCGCCTCCGTGATTGCCGCGTCCAGTACTTCGGGCGTATACGCGCGGCCGTTCACGGCGACGAGTGTCATGCTCGGGCCGGCGCCTGCCCTGGCGGCGGCACGGTCCTCGATGACGTCGACGATCTTCGCGTCCTTGTCCAGGATAAAGCCGATCGACCAGCGCCGGTCGATTTGCTGCTCGCGCTCCCTGCCGAACTCGATGACGAGGTTCGGCGTGTCGTCGTAGACCAGTTTCCAGCCGCTGCGCTCGAGCGCGGAGAACAGGGCGGCCGTGCCGGTCGTGTGCAGGTGGCGGCCGATGAATGCGCGCCAGTCCGCCGGCGCGATCGCCGCGAGGTTGTCGTAGATGTCCTGCTCGGTGTATGGCTTCAGGGCCGGCTTGCCGCTGTCTCCCGAATAGAAGCGCCGCATGAAATCGTCGAGCGAAGCGTGGCCCTGCGTGCGCTTTCGTATCTCGGCGTCGACGTCCAGCCAGAGGAAGATGGACGCGGCGTAGAAATCCGTGCCGCGCCGGCTGGACCGCCAGGCCTGGGGTGCCTGGTACAGCTTCTGCGCCTCCGCCGCGGTATCGGCGAGCGGCCGCCAGTCCGCGCCCGGCTCGTTGTCGAAGCTGGCCGCGGCCTGTGCCACCAGGTCATGGAACTGGTCCTCGGTGAGGAGCCCCGCGCGCGTCGGCAGCACGTTGCCCCAGAAAGTCGTGAGTCCCTCGTAGACCCACAGCATCGAATCGTCCATTGGCTTGTCATAGTCGGGACTCAGCAGTCCCGCGGGGCGCCGATACTTGGCATTCCAGCTGTGCACGTACTCGTGCGCCAGCAATGTCGAGAGCCAGGGCTCCAGGATGGGGTCGACCAGCGCGTTTTCCGCGCTACGGTTGTCGCTGGACTCGTGGTGCTCGAGCCCGAAGTGCTGGACGAAGTCGGACAGGGTGACGAGCCAGGTGTAGTGCCGGTACATGCGCGAGCCGAACAACGTGCCCGCCTCGGCGACGAGCCGGCCGTAGTCCGCCGCGAAGCCGTCGGGCGTGGCGAGTGCGGCAGGACTGTCCGCCGCGATCACGATCTCGTGCGATATCCCCGGCATCGGAGCGGAGCCCGGCAGCTGGATGCGTTTCATGTAGCGTCCGATCTGCACCGGCGAATCGATCAGGCGCGTGAGCGAGGCCTCTTCGAGGTCGTAAGTCCCGTCGGCACGCGCCTTCGTGGCCAGTGCGCATGCGATGCTCCAGCCGTCGGGCAGCTTGACGCTGGCCCGGGTCGTGATGTCCTCGGCGTCCTTGCCCTTCGGCAACAGGACGAAATGGTTCCAGGCCAGTACCGCGAGATTTTCGGAACTGGTAGGCGCGCTGCCGAAGGCACCCTTTTCGGTCGCGAGCCCGGTATCCAGCGAGATAGTCAGATGATCCGCGCCGGGCGGCACCACCAGCCGCAGCGCATAGACGTCAATCGGATCCCGATTCCAGGCGACGTTCTTGCCGTTCGCCTTGATCGTCAGCCCGATCATCGAGTCCAGCGGCCCGGTCGGCGCGTGCTCGCCGGGGATCCACTTGGGATAGACCAGCGTCAGCGGCCCCGGCGAAACCGCCAGCTCGAGGTCCGTGTGTATTCGCTTGCGCGCGACATCGGTGGCGTCGAGCGCGACGGACAATTCCGCGGCATGTGCTGCCGGAAGAGCCAATGCCATGATCAAGGCAACAGCAAACGGACGGTGCTTGTGCATGTGACACCCTGAGGATTTTTGGTACGCGGATATGGGCAGATTATACCCGGTGGTCCGGAACTGCTACCCGGCATCGGCCTCTGCGACGTAGTGCCAGCCATCGTCGCCGTACTCGAGCGTCTCGCCCGAGACCAGGCCGATCCGCACGCCGGGCTCGAATTCGGAGCCCTGCAGCGATGCCGGTTTGGCGTCCAGTGCGTATTGCGGCTGGTCCATGACGCCGAAAATACGGAATTGCTTGTCGCGATCCTCGTAGACGGCGACGGACCCCTTGCGAAGGATGGCGGCGCCGCCGACGACGTCGAAACCGCCCGAGACGACACCGACGCGAGGCCGGAGGTCATCCCAGCTCTTGCCCTGGATGGTCACGATCGCCGAATCTTCGAGCCGGACGAACGCCAGCAGCTGTGCATCGAAGTTGGCGTTGAAATCGTCGACCCGCACCTTGTGGATGCGCTCGGCAGATTCCTGCAGATGCGCGCCGTCCGGGTAGTCGGTCTGGTATTTCGCGTAGGACTCCTCCGAATTCGCCGCGCTCGCCGTCTCCCAGGCGAGATCGTCGATGCGCTGTCTCGCTTGCGCCTCGTATTCCGAATCCGGATTGGCCGCGAGGAACGCCTGGTACGCATCGATCGTGTTCGCAGACTGAGCCTGGTCCCAGGCCTTGCCGACCGGATCGCACGCCGCGAGCATCGCGGTGAGCAGGAGTGCTACTCCGATTCTTGCTGTCATGGCCATGTCCCCTCGGCTATGACGGGAGTTTACACGCTAAGTGGATTCCGCAGCCGCCGTCGCCATCCCGGGTCGAGGTGGGGCAGGGTTTCCAGACATCGCCGGGCCGCCGCGGGGCCGCTTTCGAATCGCTACTCCCCGGCGAATTGCTCAGACCTCAGGTCCCCTGACCGGCCACGGGAACCCGGCGGGGGCCGTTCACGCTGCGTCGGACACGGACTCCGCGTCGCCTGGCACCAGCGCCGCGGATGCTCTGGATGATCGTGCCCGGCATCGAGCCGAAGTAGGTGCGGCGATCGTCCCAGGCTGTGCCGACCGGATCGCATGCGGCGAGCAACACGGCGAGCAGGAGCACCAAACAGGTTCTAGTCGTGATGGCCCTATTCCCCTAGTTTGGCCGAAGTTTACTCGCTACGAGCGACACCCGACTGTACCGAAGGACCAGAGCCGCGATTTCCACTCCCTGAGAGACCGGGAACTGGCGGTCCGGTCCGCGGACTGCGCTTTATAGGAGGGAAGGGAAGGAGAGAGCAATGCGAATCAGAACGATACCGTTGCTGATGATGGCAGTCCTGTGGTGGTCAGCCCTCGCCGTCGGCGACGAACTCACGCAGATGATCCAGCAGGACCTTTCGGCACTGGGCTACGACACCGGCGGTACCACCGGCGAGATGACGATGGAGACCGCAGTCGCGATCTCGCGGTTTCAGGCGGAACACAATCTGGACGTGACCGGTGAGGCGAGCCCGCAGCTCGCAGGTGTCGTCAAGGCCACGAAGAATGGCAAATATATGTTGGCGGCCGGCCCCGCCGCGCCTGTGGCTTCGCAAGACCCGGGTGCCCTGCATGCCGCGCAACAGGCTTGCCTGCAGGAAAAGGTGGCTGCAGCACAGGAACGCAATAAAAAGAAGCGCGGCTTCGGCAGTCTGATGCGGGCGGTCTCGCGCACAGCGACGCATTTCGGGAACAACGATCTCGCGCAATCGATCTCCCAGACGACTTACGACCTCTACGATGCCGACATGACCGCCAAGGACCTCAAATCCGCGGCGAAGGATCTCGGCCTGACCACCGACGAAGTGGAGGCGTGCCGCAATCCGTCGATGCCGGGGGTACGGCCATGAACGCTATCAGACACTTGCTCCTGGGGATTGCCTGCAGTGTCACCCTGCAACCGGCGCATGCCCAGACCAACGAGTACGATGCGGACTATTGGCGCAACTGGCTGGCGACCGAGTCTTCGAGGCGGCTCGAAGGGGTTCGTGTCTATGCCGAACGCATTCGCGGTGGCGACATCCCTGGCCTCAACACAGCTCTCGCGGAGGGCAATACGACAGCCTGTTTCACATGCCGCTTCTACCAGGTTCTTTCTATAGTCCTTGCAAACGGGCAGACGATGAATGTCAGTCGACCGATGAGCGCCGAAGAGGCGGCGGTCGTGGGTGGGGTCGAGGCAGTCGACGAGGAGATTTTGGTTCGCATGAGTTCGGGCTTATTTCTGGCGCAAGAAGAGGTGGCTGACTTCTCCAAAGGGATGCCCGGGCCTTGGCAAGGAATCGCCACGAGCATTTTTGGCGACACAGATCCAGGCATGATCGAAGTTAAAAAGGATATCGACAAGGAGAGTTGGAAGAGGGACGAACGGGAATCACCTTGGCTGAATCCCTTCCGCCTTTTCGGAGCCGGGTCGTACATGTACTTCGAGGCCGCCAACGCCATGGCAGCGGCAAAACAAGAGCAGGCCGGGGCGACCCAGACAGCCCAACGGGAGGCGTACAGCATGTTCGACATGTGGAAATATGCCGACGTTGTGGGTGACGAAACGGTCGATGGCCAGCCGGCCGTGCATATCGAGATACCCGTCGACGCCAAACATGCCGGTGGATCGAAGACGTCAAACGGCGCCCCCATTGAACCGACCTTCGAACCCACTGCCATCAGCATCTGGATTCAACCCGAGACCTACGTGATTCTGAAACACCGTGTCGACGGGATCGCCCTGGCCGAGGGCCAGTCGCGTCAATTCTTCATCGAGGCGGAGTTTTCCGACTTCCGCGACGTGCCCGGCAGCAAGATGTACGAGCCGTACAAGCGTGTGATGCGAATGGGCGGGCTAATGGACGACGCGCAGATGGCGCAAATGGAGGAGGCGCGCAAACAGCTTGCGGAGCTGGACAGGCAGATGGCGTCGATGCCGCCCGACCAGCGTAAGATGATGGAATCCATGATGGGCAATCAACTGGATACGGTACGCGGGCTCGCCAACGGCGGAGTGTTCGAGTACGTCGAGACGACCGACGAGATCCTCGTCAACCCGGATCTCAAGGCACTGCTGAATCCCTATCCGTCGGGTATGACCGTCGAATCTTCGCCGAACCTGGTCCGGCAGATTCAGACGAATCTCGTCACGCTCGGTTACGAGCCGGGCAATACCGACGGCCTCCTCGACACGATGACCAAAGTCGCGATCTCACAGTTCCAGGCCGAGCACGGCCTCGCGGTCACGGGTGAACCGAGCACTTCGTTGTTGGATGCACTCTCGGCACAGACGTCGCATCAGGGAGCACGCTGATGAGGTCGAAGAGATCAAGGCAATATTGCGCAGGGTTGTTGCTGGCGTGGACGATCGGGGCCGCCGGCTGCGGCTCCGATGCGGCAGACGGGCGGTCCGCACCGGAAACGAGCGCTCATGAGCGCGGCGGCACGATTACAGTCGGCGAGCAGGTCTTTACATTCGTCCCGTCGATCCAGTGCAGCGTCTATCCGGGCAACGTCGTCTCGATCGCGGGACACGCGGCGGAAGACGAGTCCACGGAGATTACGATTGACTATGCGCCCGACGGCGACGGACCCACGGCCGCGTCCATCGACACCGACGGCAGACCCGGCAGCTGGTTCTCGATCAGGGAGACCCTGCAATTCGATATCGAAGGCCGGCACGTGCGCGGCATCGCGACGTTCAGCGAATACAGTGGCGGTACCGGCAAGACTGCGCCGGGGTCCTTCGATATCGGCTGCTAGGCAGTCGTCTGCCGGCGTGCGGCACGGCTTCAGGTACGGCGAGCCTTCCAAGTTCAATTGCTTGCGGATGAGTGCGTGCGAGGCCGTGACCATGGCGGTGCCTTCGCCGTCGCCGCGCTGTTCCGGTGCGAGGCCGGCCAGGCATAACGTGACGCTCTCCAGGTAGGTTCCGGGTACGGAGGCCCGGAATGTGTGCAGCGCCTTCGTTGTCGCCGCCTCCGCGTCGTCGCGCTGCGGGTCTGCAGGCGTCCATATCTGGAAGCGAGGTCTCACCATGACTGCTTTGGCTGTCCACTTGCGCTGCACGCTGTTTGCGCACGTCCTGTTGCTGTTCATGTCTTCCGCGGCATGGGGACAATCAATACATCCTTTCGACCGGCATAGGCAACGGGCCGGCAATACGCGTGCAAGGCTCGTGAGTCATACTCCATAGCACGGAGAACGGGCTGTACCAGCCCGGCGTGATCCGCGATCCTGGCGGCTGGTAATTCGTGGCCGGAATCTACGACTACATCGCCGGCACATATCGACGGGAGTGGGGTGACCACACGTTCGAAGGCACGTTGAGTAATTGGCGAGGGACGCCCGGTCCTGTCGTCTGGATAGGCACGTTCAATGACGACATGGTGGAGACCGCTCAGGACTTGTTGATCGACGACCTGCGCATCGTGAGCAGGGCACTCACGGCACAGTCCTGGTTGTGGAATCCGCGGGAATCCATCGCGAATCTTCGCCTCAATTACGGGTCACTGGCCGGAGCACCGTCATCCCACGCCAGGCCCACGGTGACGTTTGCGACGCAAAGCAGGTTTGTAGCCAACGGCCGGACGTACCTGCGGGGCGCGTGCCATGAGTCCGATGAATTTGCAGCGAATACGCTGCTGCCGCAATACTTTATCGGCGCTTGGTGTATGACAGAATCGGCCATTCCCGGCGAGCCGAGTCAACCGAATTTGCGGTATTACTTCTATTCACGCCGCGTCCGACACGGACCCCTCATCGCCGGCCACCAGCGCCGCGGCGAGCGCCTCGTCGACGTTCTCGATCCAGATGAACTCCAGTTGATCGCGGGCGGAGGCCGGCACGTCATCGAGATCCTTCCGGTTGCGGGCCGGCAGCATCACGGTCTTGATGCCGGCGCGCAGCGCGGCCAGGGTCTTCTCCTTGACGCCCCCGATCGGCAGCACGAGACCGCGCAGGCTGATCTCGCCGGTCATCGCGATGTCGTTGCGCACCGTGCGGCCGGACAGCAGCGAGGACAGCGCGACGAACATCGCGACGCCCGCGCTCGGGCCGTCCTTCGGGATCGCGCCCGCCGGGACGTGGATGTGCAGGTCGCTGGCTTCCATCGTGCTGCGCTCGACGCCCAGCTTGTCCAGCCGGCCCTTGATCAGGCTGACCGCGGCGCGCGCGCTCTCCTTCATCACGTCGCCGAGCTGGCCCGTCAGGATCAGGTTGTCCTTGCCGGGTATGCGTGTCGCTTCCACAAAGAGAATATCGCCGCCGGTCGGTGTCCAGGCGAGTCCGGTCGCGACGCCCGGGACGCTGGTACGCATGCGCACCTCGGCCTCGAACCTGCGCGGGCCGAGGATGGCTTGCAGATCGTCGGCGTGGATCTCGACCTTGTCGGCCGAACCTTCGCTGATCCTCATCGCGCAATTCCGTAACACGGCGCCGATCTCGCGTTCGAGGTTTCGTACGCCCGCCTCGCGCGTGTAACTCTCGATCAGGGCATCGATCGCCGCTTCGTCGATCGAGGCCTGCTCGGGCGTCAGGCCGGTGGCCTCGAGCTGACGCTTGACGAGATAACGTTTGGCGATCTCGACTTTCTCCTCCCGCGTGTAGCCGGGCAGCTCGATGATCTCCATACGGTCGCGCAACGGCGGCGGGATGTTGTCGAGTACGTTCGCCGTGCCGATGAACATCACCTTGCTGAGGTCGAACGGCACATCGAGGTAATGGTCCCGGAACGTGTTGTTCTGTTCGGGATCGAGCACCTCGAGCAGCGCGGAGGACACGTCGCCGTGGAAGCCGACGCCGACCTTGTCCATCTCGTCGAGCATGAACACGGGATTGCGCGTGCCGGCGCGGCGGATGCTCTGGATGATCGTGCCGGGCATCGAACCGATGTAGGTGCGGCGGTGACCGCGGATCTCGGCCTCGTCGTGCACGCCGCCGAGGCTCGCGCGCACGAACTCGAGCCCGAGCGCGCGCGCGATGCTGCGGCCGAGTGACGTCTTGCCGACGCCGGGCGGACCGACGAAGCACAGGATCGGGCTGCGGCCCTCCTTGTTGAGCTTGCGCACGGCGAGGTATTCGAGGATGCGGCGCTTGATCTTGTCGAGCCCGTAATGATCCTCGTCGAGGATCTTGCGCGCGTTCGCGATGTCGATCGACTCCTCGTCCTCGTGCGACCACGGCAGGGCCGTCAGCCAGTCGAGGTAGGTGCGCAGCATCGAGTGTTCGGCGGCGGCCTCGGGCATGTTGGACAGGCGCTTGAGTTCGCGCAGGGCCTGTTCCTCGACCTCTTCCGGCATGCCGGCGTCTTCGATCGCCTTGCGGATCTCCTCGATGTCCTGGCCGTCCTCGTCCTCGCCCAGTTCCTTCTGGATGGTCTTGAGCTGTTCGCGCAAGACGTACTCGCGCTGCCGGTCGCTGAGCTTCTCCTGGGTCTGTTCGTCGATCTCGCGCGAGAGTTTCAGCACCTCGAGCCGATGGCCGACGAGTCCGGTAAGGGCCTCGAGACGCTTCTCGACGTCGGCGTGCTCCAGCACGACCTGCTTCTCGGTGGGCTTTAGATCCAAGAGGCCGGCCACCAGGTCCGCGAGCAGACCCGGTGCCTCGACGCCGCGCAGCACGGCAGCCAGTTCCCCGGGCGCCTGCGGCAGCAGCTCGATCGCCTCGTTCGCCTGCCGGCGCAGGTGGCGGGCCAGCGCCTCGACCTTCGTCGAGCTGCGCTCGATATCGTGGATCATGTCGAAGCGCGCCGCGAGGAAGGGCAGGTTGGGGACGAAATCCAGCGCGCGGAAGCGGGCCTCGCCCTGGCAGATCAGGTGGTGCATGCCGCTCGGCGCGGTGATGTAACGCACGACGTTGACGATCGTGCCGACGTCGTACAGGTCTTCCGGGCCGGGCAGGTCGACGGCGGGATCGCGCTGTAACAGTATCCCGAGCTTGCGCTCGTTGCGCACGGCCTCCTGGGCGGCGGCCACGGACAGCTCGCGGCCGAGCGTCACCTGCGCCACGGCGCCCGGGAACACCACGACGTTGCGCACCGGCACGATGACCAGCACATCGTCGCCGATCGGCTTGGCCTGCGCGGCCTGCAGGGCATTCTGGGATGTCGAATTCGGTTCGGTCACGGTATCGCCCTCATTCACTTAGGGAATCTCTGATCAATTCGTCATTGCGAGGAGCGAAGCGACGCGGCAATCCACAGGTCGTTGATTTCAAACACTGGATTGCTTCGCTTCACTCGCAATGACGAATCGTTTTCCAATAAATCTGCGTTTCCTTAGACAGCAGAAGTGGCGACGATTCGGGCGGATTTCAATTCGGACGTAGCCGCCGGGCGCCGCACGGCGGCCGATCAGCATCCGCAGGAGCGGCTTCAGCCGCGATCCGTGTGGAACGTCACCTGTAGGAGCGCTGCTTGCAGCGCGACCGGTCGCGGCGACAAGCGCCGCTCCTACAGGTGGTATCGCAAATGGGTGTCAGGGCCTATTTCTTGCCCAGCCGATCGAAATGCGTAATGGCGTTTAACACCAGCGCATAGCTGCCGACCGTCTCACCGCGCCAGATCGGGTTCGTCGCGAACAGCAGCACGTGGCCCGCGCCGTAGCTGGCATCGACCACCGCCGCCCGCTCGGCCATCTCGGAGCCGTTGTCGAGCAGGCCGGAGCGCAGCAGCTGCTCTTCGTCCGCGAAGCGCAGGATCACCCGCGGGCGTCGATCCTCGGGGATCAGCTCCGGATTGTTGCGGGCCTGATCCACGTTCAGCGGCAGCGCCTGCCAGGGTTCGGGGTCCGGCAGTTCCGGCGGCTCGGCGGCCGGCCGCCCTTCGGGCAGGTCCGTATCGTGCGGGCCGCCGCGGCCGGTGACGCGTTTGAAATCGTCCCGGTTGGGCAGATCGTCGTCGCCGCCGAGCAGGCTGGAGATCTTGAAAGACAGTCCGGCGGCGCTGTACACGGGCAGGTCGTCGCTGTCGTAGCCGGCCGCGACCGGGCTCTTGCGATCGACGAACTTCGCCTGCAGCACGCTGCCGACGACTTTCAGTTTCTCGGTGGGCGTGACGAAGACGCCCGGTGCAAGGCCCACGTCGATCGCGAACCTGGCGGTATCCTCGGCGGTGATCAGCAGGCCGCCGTCGTGCACGAACCGCTTCAGCAGCGCCACGCCGTCGTGGCCGAGCCCCGGCCGAACGTCGTCGGTGCTGTCGATGCGGCCCAGGTTCGGCGTGAGTTCCGTTTTCTGCCACGGCATCGGGTTGCCCCACATCGGCAGGCCGTCGACGATGCGCTGGGTGTCGGTGTTGCCGTCGATCGGCCCGAACAGGATCACGTCGTACTTCGCCCGCAGGTCGCCGATCTTCGCCACGTCCTGCGTGCTGATGTAGTCGTAGGGAACCCCGAGATTGTCCAGCGCCATGCGCCACCAACCCTCGGTCTGGGTGGCGAGCCAGCTGTGCAGGACGGCGATCCGCGGCAAGGTGCCTTGCGGCGCATCGATGCCGGCGAGCCCCGGCGGCACCGCGACCGGCTCGTCGAGCGGCGCCATGTTCGCCTCGAGTATCGCCGGGTCGGTGACGCGCACGACCTCCACGTCGAACAGGTCGCCCATCGTCCAGCCGGTGTCGTCGTAGGCATGCTTCTGCGGATCGTCCGGTGCCCAGTACTGGCGGTCGAGCAGCGTGTCGGCGATGCGCGAATACGGCTGGTCCATGCGCACCACGTAGCTGCCCGCGGCAAACCGTTTCGACACCGGCGCCTCGCTCGGCTGCTCGTCGTCGCCGGACTCGTCGCACGCGTCGTCGCCGTCACAGTCGGCGTCCTCGTCCTCGTCGGGCGGCGGAGGCAGCTTTACCGTAACGGCGCGCGTCGTGCGGCTGATCTCCACGTGCTGCAATTGCAGGAGCGCGAGCAGCCGGGCTTGCGAACCGCGGCGTTTCTCGTTTGCCGGCAACACGTAGGCGGCGGGGCCTGCCAACTGCGGCTTTTCGATGGAGCGCTTGCTCTTCAAGTAGAAGTTCTCGAGGAACGTCCGGCCGTTGCCGGCGAAATAGTGCAGCGCCGTCAGCAATCCGGTCTGCTCGTAGTTGTTGTTGTTGCGCTGCGACCAGGTGACTTCCGGCAGCGGCGGGTTGGGTTTGTACCACGTGCGCTGATACTCGTCCGGATTCAGGATGCGCTTGAGGGTATCCGCGCCGCCGTTGCCGAAGGTCTCGTACAGGCGGCTGATGCCGTTGTGGGTGGCGGCGACGAACATCAGGTAGCCGGGACTCCAGGTGTCGAAATCGCCGTGAGTGAATACGCCCGGCATGCCGAGCCGGGTCATCTGCTGGACGTTGTCCCAGCCGAGTTGCTGCCACTCGCCGACGAGTATCGGATCGACCCAGGCGTTGTATGGCCCGTCGCCGACGGTGTTGTCGTACAGGAACGGCACGGATTCGTGCAGGTCGTGCAGGACCTGCGCATGCCAGCGGATAAAGGTGTCTGTGACGTTGCGCGTCAGGGCGAGCGTCATGGTCATGGCGTCGCGGTTGTTGTCGTGCGCGACGTAATGACCCCAGTAGAGCAAGTGCGGATAGATTTCGTTCGGATGCGCGAGGTGCCAGTTGTACAGGTCGACCATGCGATCGCGGCCGTCGACCTCGACCACGGGCGTGATCAGCGTGATGACGTGCTCGCGGATGTCCTTGATATACGGCGCATCGTCGACGGTCAGCCGGTAGCCCAGCTCCATGAGCGCGGTCGGCGCACCGGTCTCCGGCGAATGGATCGTACCGGTGATGTAGTAGACCGGCGTCGACTGCGCAATAAGCTGGCGGGCGACGGCATCGTCCATGCCGATCTGGCGCGGGTCGGCGAGTTTCGCGAGGCGCGCCTTGTTGGCGTCCAGGTCGTCGAGCAGCTTCTCGTCGGCGATTGCCACGGCGATCATCTCGCGGTCTTCCTCGGTGCGGCCGATGGAGAACACCCGCACGCGCG
>JBAUVS010000048.1:0-10699 GCA_049583345.1 Woeseiaceae bacterium | reverse complement strand
TTCTTCAGAGTGTCCGAGTTGAACTGGTGGTACGGCCGGCCGGGGCCGAACACGGAATTCGCCCGCGCCGCATTGGCGCCGCCGCGGCGGAAACCCTCCTAATAGGTGAAATACCCCATCGTGTTGTCGTTAAAGTGGTAATCGAGCGTCAGCTTCGGGACGAAATTCTTTTCGTCCGATTTGCCGACTGCGTCCGCGAAACAGAAGTCGACGTCGCAATTCGGTTCGGTGCCGATCGGGAACAACGCGCCCTGCTGCAACGTGCGATCGAGCTTGATGTGGAACCAGCGGCCGCCGACCGTGATGTTGAAATTGTCCGTCACCTCGAAGCCGATTTCGCCGAACACCGCGGACTGCTCCAGCGTCGAGTCATAGACGCCGGTGAACCAGTTACCGCCCGACGGCGGTGCCGGCACCGGGAACGCGGGATCGTAGTACACCGCAAGGTAATTCAGGTAGGTGAAGGCCGGCGACGTGTCGAAGGAAGAGTTGCCGGCGTAGAACAGCGTGTGACCATCGTCGCGGTTGTAGAAGAAGCCCAGGATGCCGTTCCAGCGGCTGTCCGAATCCTTCGGCGTGCTGATGCGCAGCTCGAAGGTCGACAGGTCCGTCTCTTCGTGGTTATAGGCGAATGCCTGCGGGTCACCACCGAAATCGTAGATGCCGTAAATCTGCCCGTTATTGGCTGCCAGGTAATCTCCCAACTGGTTGAACGCGAACTGATACGTCGTCGCATCCGCCTCGTACACCGTGTCGCGACTGAACACGGAGCCCGTGAACACGACGTCGGCGAAGCCGAGGCTGCCCTCCACGGTCAGGGCGAGCTGGTACCACTTGTCGTCCCAGCTGTCCTTGTTGAACCGGACCTGTTCGAGATCGCCGATATCGCGTCCCGCATAGAACTGGTCATTCACGTCGACGTCGCCGAAACCGTCGAGCTTCTTCTTCTGGTAGATGCCGGACAGGTCGACGGTCCAGTTGTCGTTGATTACCGTCCGCAGCATGGCGCGCGCGCCGGTGTTGTTGGAGCCGTTGACGTTCTTCTTGACGAAATCGGAATTGTCGAAGGTGCCGCCGGGGCTCGACTCCAGGATATTGTCGATATAACCGGCTTCCTTTTCGTCGAACCCGACGAGGCGCAACGCCGCATTGCCGCCGCCCAGCGGGATATTCACCATCGCGCTGAGGTCGTATCCAGTGTCGCCGTCCGCCACCTGGTTGACGCCGAAGTCGACCCAGCTGTCGAAGGCGGACGGGTCCGGCTTGTTCGTGATGATGCGCAGCGAGCCGCACTGCGAGGCGTCGCCGAACAACGTGCCCTGCGGGCCGCTGAGCGCCTCGACGCGCTCGATGTCGATCAGCCGCGGGTCCGGATTGCGCCCCGCCGCCGTAATGGGTTGTTCGTCGAGATAGATCGACGTGGTCGAACTGCCGCCGAACGAGAGCCCGGAAATCGTGCAGCCGCGCATCAGCACCGTGGTGCCGCCCGGTTCCCGCCGGCTGAATGCCAGTCCCGGGATCTTGCCAACGTAGTCGTCGAGGGTCTTGAAGCCTTGCTTTACGATATCCTGATCGGTGAAGGCAGTGATGGCGAGCGGCACGTCCTGCAGGTTGGCTTCCCGCTTGGTCGCGGTGACGATAATCTCTTCGAGCGCCTGCGTCTGCTGCGCCTGTGCCTGTGCCGCGCTTGATGCGCCGCAGGCGGCAGACACCGCCATCGCGACGGCACCGATTTTGTAGGACTGCGTAGACTCGTTACCGGACATGCTCACCCCACCGATTGCCAACGTTTACCCCGCGACCATTCTAGCCTCCGATCGCTCGGCCCCGCCAGTGCAACCTGCCTGGGCTGCTGAGCAGCCGGCCCCCGGAGCTGCTGCTTGACCGTGCTCGTGGCCACCTCCGTCGTGCGCGGCAGTCGCCAGGGCGAGAGCCACGGCGGCGTATATCTGGTCGATCTGGAGCACAAACGGGCGAGACAGACGATCGACTGGAACACGACAGACATCGACTGGCAGGGGCGCGGCTGGGACCGGGGCCTGCGCGGCATCGAATTCGACGGCGAACGCGTGTACATCGCCGCAAGCGATGAGCTCTTCGTGTACGACCCCGATTTCAACTGTCTCGGTTCCTTCCGCTCGCCGTACCTGAAACACTGCCACGAGATCAGCCGTTTCGAGCGGCGCCTGTACCTGACCTCGACCGGCTTCGACTCCCTGCTCGCCTTCGATCTCGACAAGCGGGTGTTCAGCTGGGGATTATTCCTTACCGCCGAGGGTGATGCTCTGCACGCCGCGGCGTTCGATCCGCAGGGACAGCGCGGGCCGGCGCCGGGCAACGAGTTGCACCTGAACAGCGTCAAGGCACTGCAGCAAGGTCTGTATTTCAGCGGCCTGCGCACGCGTGGCCTGCTCAAGTTCGACGGCCGCGAGGCATACCGAACGGCGACGTTGCCGGTCGGAGTACACAATGCACAACCCTTCCGGGACGGTGTGCTGTTCAACGACAGCCAGGCCGATGCCGTGCGCTTCGTGACGCCGACGTCCGAGATCGCCTTCGCGGTGCCGAAATACCGCGTCGAATTGCTTACGCACCTGGAACTCGGCGACCCGCGCATCGCGCGGCAGGCCTTCGCGCGCGGTCTGTGTGTGGTCGACGATGAACGCATCGCCGCCGGTTCTTCGCCATCGACGATCTCGCTGCACGATCTCGACAGCGGTAACACGACGCACGCGGTGACGCTCTCGTGGGACGTCCGCAACGCCATACACGGCCTCGAGGTCTGGCCCTTCGAGGGCTGACGAGCCGCTACAGGAATCGTTCGTAACGGTCGAGGCAGGGTGCGAGCACCTCGCGCAGCTCGCCGAGGTGAGCCTCGTAATTGCGCCAGAAACCGATTGAGGACCGGTAGATCGGCCGCCGTACCTGCTCGGAACTCGGCGTTCGCACGGGCCGTTCCGTCTCGTAGAACTTCAGGCAGGCTTCCTCGAACGGCAGTTCGCAGTAGTCGAGCAAACGGCGCGTCTGGGCCTCGAAGTCGCCGACCAGTTCCTCGTACTGAACGGTCAAAACGCGGCCCGGCAACACGCTGTGCCAGTGATCCATCAGGCGCTGATATTGCAGGAAATACTCACCGATGTCCGTCAGGTCGTAGGTGAACGACTGGCCGCGCGCGAACAGTTGCCGGTAGCAGCTCAGGCAGGAATCGAGCGGGTGGCGGCGCGCGTCGATGATTCTTGCATTCGGCAGAATCAGGTGCAGGAAGCCGATCGTCGGGAAGTTGTTCGGCATCTTGTCGATGAAGCGCCTGGCTCCCTCGACGCGGTGGCGTCCCGCGCGGCGCAGATAGTCGCCGCCGAGCGCCAGGAAGCTGGCCGGCGTCAGTTCACGTACGGCCTGGGGATAGTTGATGCCGTCGGCGCGATTGCGATTCAGCGAAGTGGCGACGCGTCCGAGATAGGGCAGCTCCGATGTGCCTTCGACGGCGCTGTGACTCGCGAGAATCTGTTCGATCAGCGTCGATCCCGAGCGCGGCAGGCCGACGATGAAGATCGGTGCGCGATCGGGATCGCCGCCGCCGGATTTGTCCGTCAGGAGTTCCGCATCGAATACCTCGATGATCGCGTCGTTGATGAATTCGGTCTGTACCGGGTCGTAGTACTCGTGCGCGCGCTGCATCGCATTGCCGGTCGCATAGTAATCCCACGCGCGCTCGTAATCGCCGCGGTCCTCGTAGGCCTTGGCGAGCGCAAACAGGAAGTTCACCCGCGACGTGTCACCCAGTTCCTCGTTCTCGAGCCTGGACTGCATGGCTCCGATATCGTCGTCGTCGAGCCGATAGGTCTTGAGGTTTGCGAGCGACCAGTAGCTGCCGCCGTTGTCCGGCCGGCAGCGAATGCACGCCCGGTACGCGTCGATCGCCTCCTCCAGCCGCCCGACCGTCTTCAGGACGTGGCCGAGTCCGAGCAACGCGCCCGGGTGATCGGCTTCGAGCGCCAGCGCCCTCTGATAGGACTCGATTGCTTCGAAAGTCCGCCCTGCCGGTGCCAGCACGCCGGCCAGCATGAAATGGCCGCGTGGGTTGTCGGGCTGCAGCTCGATGACACGCCGGTAACAGGCCAGCGCCTCCTCGTGACTGTCGGTGTCTTTCAGGACGCGGCCGAGGTCGAACCAGGCGCCGACGAAATCGGGTGCGATCGACACGGCACGCCGGAACAGGCGCTCCGCATCCGAGTTGCGTTTCGCACCCAGCGCGATACGGCCGAGCATGCGCATCGCATCGACGTTGCGCGGATTCCTGCGGATGACTTCGCGGTAGAGTTGCTCCGCTTCTTCCAGCCGGCCGTCCCGTTGCAGCTCGGCGGCGTGCGCCGTCATCTTTCGTTCCGGATTCAGTTCGAAGGATTTCTCGAACGCCGCGTCCGCCTCGGCACCCTTGCCCAGCCGAGCCAGCGCCTTGCCGAGATTGAACCAGGCGAGCTCCAGCGCCGGGTCCAGCCGGACGGCGTTCTCCAGCACCTCGACCGCCCCGGTGGCGTCACCCTTTTCGAGCAGCGCGATGCCGAGATCCTCGTGGGGCTTGGCGAAACTCGGAGCCAGCCGCAGCGTATGCCGGAGCACGGCTTCCGCTTCGTCGAGCCGGTTGAGCTTGATGAGCACGGCCCCGCGCAGGCCCAGCATGTTGACGTCCTCCGGCGTTTTCTGCAGCAACTCCCGGCACAGCACCTCGGCCGCGGCAAATTCCCGGGCCGAGATCAGTTCCAGGACGCGATCGAAGCGCTCGCGCGCGGACGGCTGTGTGGACGACTGGGTCATTCGGAGTTCGGAGGCTGCCGGGACCGCCAGTATGCGGTATCGAGCCGGGGCTCAAAAGCCCCCCTTCGGTCGGCCCCCGGCGCTCTGGTAGACTGCCGCGCCTGGCCCCGACCCCTGCAATCCGAAACTGTGAGGTATCTGCCGTGTACCGATTGAAGCTCGTTCCTCGAATCGCTGCCGTCCTGGTGGCCACCCTGATGCTTGCTGCCTGCAATCCGCAGCCACCGGCGGAAACGGCCGGGAAAGTCACGGCGCCGGACCTGGTCCTCACCGACGGCAAGATCTACACCATGGATGGTGCACGCAGCTGGGCGCAGGCGGTGGCGATTACCGACGGACGCTTCAGCTACGTCGGCACCGACGATCGCGCGAAAGCTCTCGCCGGCCCCGATACGACCGTCGTGGATCTCGGCGGGCACATGGTGCTGCCCGGGATGTTCGACGACCACATCCATCCCGTCGACAGCGGCGTGGATATCCTCTCCTGTGACCTGACGAAGTTTTCGACGCTCGACGACTACCTGGCGGAGATCAAGCGCTGCGCAGACAAGCATCCCGATGCGCCCTGGGTGACCGGCGGCGGCTGGCTGATGTCGGTGTTCGGTCCGGGCGCGAAGGCCAGCCGTAAACTGATCGACGAGGTCGTGCCGGACCGGCCGGTCTATATGGCATCGACGGACGGCCACAGCGCCTGGGTCAACAGCAAGGCGCTCGAGATCGCCGGCGTGACGGCCGAGACGCCGGACCCGCCGGCCGGCATCATCGATCGCGAGCCCGGCAGTAACGAACCGATCGGCAGCCTGCAGGAATCCGCGATGGATCTCGTCTCGGACAAGATTCCGCCGCCGGACCTCGAGACGCGCCTCGCCGGCCTGCAGTACGCGGTCGACATGCTGAACGGCTACGGCATCACGTCCATCCAGGCCGCGAACGAATCGGAGCCATTTCTCGAGACCTACCGGACGCTCGACGACCGCGGCAAGCTGACGCTGCGCGTCGTCGCCGCACAACGCTGGGACGCCGACAAGGGCCTGGAACAGCTGGATCGCCTCAAGGCCGACCGCGAGAGGTACAGCAAGGGCAACCTGCAGGCCACGACCGTCAAGATCTTCGCCGACGGCGTGATGGAAAACTTCACAGCCGCCATGCTCGAACCCTACATCGGCCAGGGCGGCACGCGCGGCAAGCTGAACCTGACACCGGAGGCGCTCAAGACGGCCGTCGTCGCGCTCGACGCCGCCGGTTTCCAAGTGCACGTGCACGCGATCGGCGACCGCGCCGTGCGCACCACGCTCGATGCGTTCCAGGCCGCGCGCGAGGCCAACGGCGTGACCGACAACCGCCACCACATCGCCCACCTCGAAGTGATACAGCCCACGGACATCCCGCGCTTCCGGGAACTCGGCGTGTCGGCCAATTTCCAACCGCTGTGGGCGTATGCCGATCCCTATATCACCGATCTCACCCTGCCCTACATCAAGCCGGAGCTGGCGCGCTGGCTGTACCCGATCGCCAGTGTCTATGACTCGGGCGCCGTCGTCGTGCAGGGCAGCGACTGGTCCGTCTCGACGGCCAACCCGTTCTGGCAGATCGAGACGGCAATCACTCGCAAGGACGCGCAGAATGCGGACAGCACGGTCTTCATCCCCGAGGAGCGGATCACGCTCCCCGAAGCGCTCGCCATGGTCACGATCAATGCTGCCTGGATCGACCATCGCGAGAACGACACGGGCTCGATCGAGCTCGGCAAGCTCGCCGATCTCGCCGTCCTCGACCGCAATCTGTTCGAGATCGCCCCGGAGGACATCTCCGAGACGCAGACGATGTTGACGTTATTCGGCGGACAGGTCGTCCACGGCTCGCTCGCCGCGTTCTAGCTCCAGCATTCAGCCGGTTCCGAAGCGCAGCTGCAAGCTGAGCTGCAGCTGCCGCTCGGTCTTCTCCCCGGGCAGGCCGAAGTAGACCCAGGCCGGGCGCCTGCTGGTGATGGCCAGCCATTCGGCCGCGAGCGAGACCATCGGCGATACTTCGAAGCGGTAGGACAGCGTAACGGCATGGCCGTCTTCGGTGTTGTTGTCGAGCGGCACCCGGTCGTTCTCGTCTATGGCGAAGTGATCGAAGCGGGCCGAAATCCGCTGGCGCTCGATCGTCTTGGTCAGCAGGACGTAATAGCTCTCGAACTCGACGTCGACCGCGTAGGCACCGTTCATGATCGTACCCCATACGGTATAGCCTTCCATCCACTGCCCGAACAGGCCGACGTCGCCCGGCAGCGTGGTCTGCACTGCCGCGTGATCGAATGCGGTATGCCAGGCGAACTGGCCGTCCTCGTATCCGAAGGGATCGGTACGGTTGTCGTAATGCGTAATGCGCAACAGGAAGCGCCGATTGACGAGCCACTCGCCGCCGACGTAGTAGCCGTACGTATTGTCGATCTCCAGGCTCGGCGTGATGTAAGGATCCTGCAGATCGAACCACATGCCGGGCTGGATCTGCGGCACCGGCGGCAGCGGAATCTCGTCGCCGAGGCGCGATTGCCGGTCGTGTACCGACCAGCCCTTCCAGGCGATCAGCCCGCCTGCCGTGTCGTTGTTGTAGAACACCGAACCAAACAGCGAGAAGTTGTGTGCGCCGCCGAGCGCGCGCGGCCGCCGCGAGACCGTGAACTCGGCGCCGTAAGCGCGCAATTCCTCGCCGACCCAGGTGTTGATCGCCGAGGAACTGATCGTGTACGGGCTGGTCCAGGCGGGCCCCGAATTCTCGAGCGAGACGCGCGGGTAGAAGGCACCGACCTTGACGCGATAGCGATTCGCCGAGTCCGTGAGCGGCCGCCACTCGAGGTACGCCTCGGTGAGATCGATCGGCGAGCCGATGCCGTCGTCGTAGGCAACTGCCGCGACGTGCGCGTCGAGCGTGTCCGCGAGCCGCGCGTGGAAATCGACCCAGGCACGGCTCAGCATCAGGCCATCCGTGTCCTCGTCATAGCGCAGCTTGCCCGCGGAGCCGTCGAGCCAGGACGGATTGCCGTTCGCATCGACGTAGCTGACGTCGAGGCCGCTCTCGATGCCGTAGCGGGAAGGTTCTGCCTGGGCGAAGGCCGGTGCGGCGAACACACAGAGCGCCACGACCTGCCTGCCGCGGGCCAGTTTGAAACTGCGAAGCAGTCGATAAATTGCCCGCAAATTCATGAATTTCCGAGAAGTTCTGTTGCCGGATCCCAGTGTAGGGGGTCGCTGGAATGGGCGTCGTGATCCGACGCACATTCCGGCAGATCGGTGCGGGCGGTCCGGCCCCGCTAATCAGTGCGGTAGCTGGTAGCTGACATTGGTTCCCTTGACGACGATCAACTTGCGCTTCTTCATTTCGGCGACCAGCTCGTCGAGGCCCTTCTCGTCGAGCTTCTCGGTCATGAGATTATTGATCGTGTTCTGCAGCGTCTTGACTTTGCGCGGCCGCGACTGGCCGCGGTCGGCGAGGTTGCGGACGATGCGGTCGACCTTCTCGTCCATGCTCGTCTTCGTGGAGATCCGCAGCTCGGGGATCTCGGCCAGGTCCTTTTCACGCCGTGCACGCAAGTTTCGGGATCTCAGGTGCCGGATCAGCGGATCGAATCCCTTGTCCTTGCTCACGATGTGGAAGTGCCCGCCCGGATCCTTGGCGGCGAGCCTGCCGATGTAATAGGCGATGTGGAAATCCAGGGCGTTGGGACCGCTGCCGTCGATCTCGACGTACTCGGCCTTCTCGCCGAGAGTCTGCATCGCGACGACGACCTGCCGTGGGAGACGCGTCTGGTTGGCGCCGATAAACACCAGGATCCGGCAGGGATACTCGGTCAGGAGTTCCAGGTTCCTGGGCTGAACGTTCTCGAAATCGATGAGTACATAGTTGATGGCCAACATTGTCTCCGTGCGGCGATCCTTCGAAGTCGCTCACCATACTACATTGAATCTCGCGCCGGCACGTCTATGCTATCGGTACGAGGCGCGGAAAAAATGTATCCAACGAAGCGATTCCGCGCCAGCAACCGCCCGGCGTCTGCCGGACAGAAAATCAACGTCCAGGGAGAGCACTAATGCGACTGACTTCCATCCGCGGCGCCATGATCGCCGCCACTACCGTACTGTTACTGCACGGTTCGCCGTCGCACGCGCAAGACGAAAACAACGGTCCGATGACCTGGGGCGAGGACGCCCAGTACGATCAGGTCGTATTCATCCAATTCAAACCGGGCAAGCGCGAACGGGCGATGCAGCTTATCGCCGAAAAATTTGTCCCCGCCTCCGAGAAGGCCGGTACGAGTGAGCCCATCTGGGTAGAACACTTCCAGACGGGCGAATGGGACATACTGCTCGTGTGGCGTCTGGAAGGCGGTACGGCCGACCTGAAGTGGTTTCGCTCTCCGGACGGTATCAAGTGGTTCAATGCCCTTGCGGAACTCAACGGCGGGCAGGAAGCTGCACAGAAACTCTGGGATGAATTCCAATCTACCATCGCCAATTCGGTGACGCAGCTGGGGCATCACCACACAGGGATGTCGAAGTAGATCGATTGCTGCGGCGTCAGGCCTGATCGTCGTCGAACAGGCCCGGCGTCCGCCGCGACGGTGCGCTTACTTCGGCGACTGCCTTGACATAGTCACAGTAATCGCAGTCCGTGCCCGGCGCAGGAATGTCGTGCCGGTTCAGACAGGCGTGGAGGTCGACGATCGCCGGCTCGACCCAGTCGTCGTGGCCCTCGTATGCGATCAGGTGCACATCGAAGTCGATCTTCGAATCGAACGCCCCTGCATCGGGACGCCCGGTGCAATACACGAAGTAGCCCGTATCGGAAACCTCCAGGCCGTTGCGCCGCAGCAGCCACTGGTAGATTTCCATCTGGCGCTTGTAGCCGGCATGCCAGGCCTGGTCGAGCGCCGTCACCGGTTCCTTCTTGGCCGTCGCCTTGTAGTCGACCACGATGTAGCTGCCGGCACCGTCGATCCACAGATCATCGATCGCACCGGTGACGATCAGATTGGTCGCCTCGTGAAGGTACTCGATGCCCTTGAAATTCTCGCGCCAGACGTTGAGCTCCTCGCGCACCGCCGGAACCGCGTCGAGACCGTATTCTGCCTGCAGCGGGTGCTGCGTCCCTGCCGCGCGATGCGCGTCGAATTCGGCCTTGAGCAACGCGTCGACCGCCGAGTTCAGGTTGAACGGAAAACCCGGCGGCCGATCGGTGCCGAGGCGCCGGTCGATATAGAAACAGCGCGGGCACTCGATGAAACGGTCGATCTTCGAGCGCGAGATCCGAAAGGGTGTCGTGCTGCCCGTATCATAGACATTGCGCGTGCGATGCGGATTGTATCGGCTGCTCATGATGGGACCGGCAGGATAGCGCCAGCGGCCGTGCGCATCCACAACAGATCCCCGCGACGTTCCGTTTTCCAGGCGCAAAACATGTTGTTTTTATACAACAACTATTACTGGATTCGAGACGCGACACCCAGTTCCCAAGCGCCTCATTTTACAATAACCTACGCCGCGCGAATTGTGTGACCCGGCGCACATACCTGCCCGGGCACCCGTTTAGCATCTGGATTCCTTGGGCAAGCAAGTCAATCAGGAGAGCGTCATGTTACGTTCAATTCTCGTGTTGTTGCTTCTCTCGTGTTCGGCGATCGCCAGTGCGGAAGACTTCAGCTACAACTACCTGTACCTCGGCTACGGGACGATCAAAGTCGACGACGCCAACGTCGACGGTTCGGGTCTCGGTATCGGCGGATCTTTCGCCGTCAACGACCAGTTCCATGTCTTTGCCGGCTACCAGGAGGCCGGCCTCGACTTCGGTATCGATGCCACGCAATGGGACGCAGGCATCGGCTATCACATGGGTCTGAACGACA
>JBAUVS010000047.1:0-6565 GCA_049583345.1 Woeseiaceae bacterium | reverse complement strand
ACGCCTATGTCACTTACACGCTGGTCATGTTGGCGTACACCGCCGTCAATGTACCCTATTCCGCTCTGTTAGCCGTCATTTCGCCGGTCGCGGAAGAGCGCACCAAGGCGACACAGTTTCGTCTCGCTCTTGCTTCTCTCGGAACGTTGTCTGTGGGCGCATTTGCGACTCCGTTGGTCAACCGGCTGGGAGGCGACGACGAGGTCGTCGGGTTCCGCCTGACGATTATCCTGTTTGCGGTGCTTTCGGTGTTTCTTTTCTGGATCACGTTCGCGACGACGAAAGAGCGTATTCGATCGGGATCGCATCAGTCCGGCGTCGGTGAGGACTTCTCGGCACTGTTGACAAACGTCTCCTGGATCGTCCTGGCTGCAACCGGGATACTCGTCGTAGTCGGATTGATTGCACGATTCTCGTCCATCGTCTTCTACCTCAAGTATTACTTGCACGACGACGGCTCTCGCGTCTTCCTGATTTTCGACAAGACGGCGCTGCTGACAGCATGCGGCCTGATCGGTCAGATGGTCGGTGCGTTGAGTACTCCGATACTGGCGGCGCGATTCGAGAAGCACCATCTCGTGATCGGGATGAACCTGTTACACGCCGCATTCCTTGCGATTTGCTACTTCATTCCTCCGGACCGATTCGCATTTATCGTTCTTGTGCACAGCATCGGAATTTTTACATTCGGTGTGATCATTACATTATTGTTCTCGATGTATACGGACTGTGCCGAATACGGCGAATGGCGCACGCACAAAAATACAGCCGGACTCACGGTTTCGGCATCGATGTTTACGCTGAAAGTCGGCTCGGCCGTCGGCAGCGCGCTCCCCGGCTTCATGCTGGCCTATTTCGGATTCGTGGCAAACCAGGCCCAGACCGACGTTGCGATCGGCGGGATTCGATTAATGTTCAACTTTCTGCCGGCATTTTTCTTCCTGGCAGGCGGCATGCTCATGATCTTTTACCGAATCGATCGAGCTACACTGAGCCGGGTCGAGTCGGAACTCCATGACCGCCGGTCCGGCAGTAATTCATGAATGCTGCTTGCTGCCGCACCCCTCATACCATTCGAATCGAAAATGACGAAGAAAACCGATATCCCATCGTACCGCAGGCCGTTCGGGCTGTGGAAACGATGACCATCGCGGAATCGGAAGCCGAGGTTCGCGAGTTTATTGCTGCGACAGGGCACCAGCAGTTTTCCAATCGGCCAGTACCCGTGCGTCAGGACTTGAAGGCATCCCCCAGGGCACCGGTCCATGCGGCAACGAAATCGCGCGAAACGCGCGCCTCCGAAGCGATAAAGTCGAATCCGTGATACGCACCCGGGACGACATCAACAGTGGTCGGCACTGCCGCATCGATGAGCCGGCGTGCATATACCAGATCTTCGTCAACGAACAGGTCGATCGATCCGACGCCGATAAACGCAGGCGGTAATCCCGAGAGATTTTCGACTCGTGCAGGTACGGCGCCCTCCGGTACTCGCGGCGAGCCGGCCGGGACGCCGAGAAACGAAGACCAACCGAACCGGTTACCGGACTCGTCCCAGCCGATTGTGCCGATGTGCGGCGGAACGTGGCGCGTACTGCCCGTCCTGTCGTCCAGCATCGGATAAATCAGGACCTGATAGCACACGGGCACCTCGCCACGGTCGCGCGCCGCAATCGCCAGCATTGCGGCCAGTCCACCGCCGGCGCTTTCGCCCATGATCGCGATGCGCTTGCCGTCGACGCCAAGCGCCTCGGCGTTGTCGTGCAACCAGCGGAGTGCGGCGTAATTGTCTTCGACCGGACCCGGGAACGGTGTGTCCGGAGACAGTCGGTAATCGACGTTCACGACCACGCAATCGAGCTGCCTGGACAGTTTCTGGCAGAACGCCGTCATGTCATCCACTCTCCCGACGATAAAGCCGCCACCGTGGATATGAAGAACTGCAGGTCGTAGCCGATCCGACTCGTTCCTGCCGATGAGCTGTATGCCGACATCGGGCTGCCCGTTCAGTCCAGGCACCGCCCGCGATTCCACCGCCGGCGCGGGCGGTGCCAGAGGCGGGGCCGCGGGCGGCGCAGCTTTGCGAAGAGCGGCCAGATCCGCACTCGCCCAGTCCCGGTGACCGAATGCAAGAATGCGTTTGGCACCCTCGCGAAGCTCCGGATAGACCATTGCCAGTGGATCGGAGGATTCGGCCAGCACATCGGCACGGGCCGCAGTCAGCCGTGTGGCAAGACTGACGGCCGATGCGGCCAGACCAAGGTTGAATTCACGTCTCGTCAAACGCACGGTTTACCTCCCCAACCGCAGCCAGGCCGAGCCGCGGAAACGATGGGTCAACGGAATATTTCTTGCAATCGATTGCGAAGATCATTCTAATGATTGTGCCAGGCAGCACAAGTCGGCGTCCATGCCGAAATACTGTGCCAATGTGCGGCAATAAACGCACTGTAGCCGATTTGAACACATGCGGGAGCAGAGTTTATGAGAAAAACAGGCGGCAGGGCGGGAACCGGGGTTGGGTTTTGTCTTGGAATCGTTTGCATGGTTCTCTCGCCGAATTCGAGCCCGGTCTTTGCGCAAGCTGAGGCCGCCGGCGTAAAGGTGGACCCGGACGGTACCGTCCACGCTCCGGCGATGGCCGTCCCCTTGTCCGTGTATCTCAGTCCGGAAGCTCGCGCCTATGTGACGGAACATCTGCAACAGATGCAACAACCGGCACTGCTTGTCCAGCATGACGGCATACCGGTATTCATGGAAGGCTACCTGGCAAGCCAGAAGGAACAATTCAAGTTCGACAAGACGGACACGAAGCTCGCCGGGGTGCACGTTTACGATTACAAGCCGAAGCAAGGATTGGCACCGGAGAACAAGAACCGCGTACTCATCAATCTGCATGGCGGCGGTTTCACGGGCTGCTTTCCCGGCTGTGCCGAACTCGAGTCCATACCGATCGCATCGCTGGGCCGAATCCGCGTCGTCAGCCTCGACTATCGCCAGGGTCCGGAATACAAGTTCCCTGCTGCAAGCGAAGACGTCGCGGCCGTATATCGCGAACTCCTGAAGACGTATCCGGCCGAAAACATCGGTATCTACGGGTGTTCCGCCGGCGGAATGCTCACCGGGATGGCAGTCGCCTGGTTTCAGGCCCACGACCTGCCGCGCCCCGGTGCTGTCGGCGTGTTTTGCGCCGGCATGACCATGACCGGCTTCGGATTCGGCGGGGACTCGGTATACCTCAACGGCCCCTATGGCGAGGCACGCCTGCCGCCGCCCGTCAAGCCGCCGGCCGAGGGCGAAGCGCGCCGTATGCCTCCGCTTGCGTATCTTTCGGCTGCAGACCCGAACGACCCGCTGGTGGCGCCGGGCGCATCCGACGCGGTACTGCGCGAGTTCCCGCCGACGCTGATCATCTCCGGAACCCGCGGCTTCGAACTCAGTTCGGCGGTGTACACCCACAGCCGTCTCGTTCGCGTCGGTGTGGAAGCCGATTTGCACGTCTGGGAGGGTCTGTTCCACGGGTTCTTCTACAACCCGGACGTACCGGAATCGCGCGACTGTTACGACGTCATCATCAGGTTCTTCGACTCGCACCTGGCCAGGTAAGCGAGCCGCGGGACTCCCGGCCGCCCCCGGTCAGGCGGCGGCTCCGGGGTCGGGCTCCGCCAGGCTGGTCAGCTCGTCGCGGTCCGGATGTCGCTCGACCCGCGTGACGTCGTCGACCATCAGGGTCGCGCCAGACTGCTTCGAGTATGGCGCCCAGGGAACGATCCCGGCGTGGCTGGGGTCGCCCGTACGGGCAAACTGCACCCAGGTATCTGCCATCATCTGACCGAGGGACCGAGCATCGGTACCGCCGCCGGTCATTCGGTCGCACAGATCGGTATTGTTGAACACGAACGGAATGTCCGCGCAATGATATGCGCGCGGACGCCCGTCCAGCACCGGCGTCTGCCAGGCGAAACAATACAGCCATGCCGGAGCCGCGCCTTGCGCGGATTTCATGGCAGCCTGCGCGATTGCGGCCTGTCGGACGGGCGCCGCGGCAATCCGGGACCACAGATCGAACGGTTTCTGCCCGGGCGACCGCCGACGGAACGCCGAGACGATCGCCGCGCCGCGGCCCGGATACGAGGCTTCGGTCCGCGCCAGCAATTCCGCATCCGTCATCTGCTCGTATTCCGGATGGTTTATCCCCGTTACGAACTCATTCAGCGTGGTGCCAATAATCATCGGCACCTCGGCCGACACGGCAGGTCCGTGGTCGCCGAAGGGCGCTTCCGGGATAACCCTGCCATCGGCGACGGGGCCGAAACCGAGCCGATGCTCGAGTCTTCGCACGTCCGGCGGTCCGCCCGGAGGCGGGTTGTGGCGACGCAGGACGCGCTCTGTGGCTTGCTGCAAAGTGCTGTACGGCAGGCTCTGCAGGCCCGCGATCGCGTTTTTTCCCAGCCCCAACTCAGCCACGATCAGGCTGGTCAGGCGTTGGGCATGCTCGCTCGTGGCCGTGAACGAGAAGGAACCGCTCTGTACGATGGCGCGGTGAAACAGTCCCCTGGCTGACGGCATCGCCATCAGTGCGCCTACCTTTCCGCCGCCGCCCGATTGTCCGAAGACGAGAACTCGCCCCGGGTCGCCGCCGAAGACGGAGATGTTGTCGCGGACCCATTGCAGAGCAGCGACGATGTCCAGCAGTCCGGCGTTTGCGGACTGAGCAAAGGCTTCGCCGTGAGCGGACAAATCCAGGAAACCCAACAGGTTGAGGCGATGGTTAAGCGTCACGATGACGGCATCGCCGCGCCGAGCCAGGTTCTCGCCATCGAATGCAGGCAAGTCGTGCCCGGAGCCGGCCGAAAAACCTCCCCCATGCAGCCACACCATGACCGGACGCCGCGCGTTGTCATTCACTCCCGGGGTCCAGATATTGATTCGCAGGCAGTCCTCGCCTTCGACGCTGTCGTTCCACTGGAACATGAAGGCTTCTTCGTCGTTCAGCCTGCCGGTGCCTTTGTCCTGCGGCGAAATCAGGCCGAACTGGCGCGAGCTGCGCACACCCGTCCAGGAATCCGGCTTGCGGGGTGGAAGGAATCGATACTGACCGCCGGTGTCCCCTCCGTAGGGAACGCCCTTGAAGATGCAGAGTCCACCGCGAATGTAACCGGCGATCCGCCCTGTCTCGATCTCGACGGTGGCAATGCCGTTTCCAGCCCGGACTCCGCACGCCGAACGCGCCGTTTCCCGAGCCGTGTCTTCAGATTCGCCCGCAGCTTGCGCAACCGGACTGACACCCACGGCGGCGGTGGCGATGGATACTCCAAGTTTCAGCAGGGTTCGGCGGTGAATGCGATCCGTACTGCCCGTCCGAAACCGGGGTTCGCTGTCTGTCATTACCCCTCCATAAGAGTTGCAGTTCGCCGCCGATCAGGCTGAACTCGAGCTGAAGCCATGATAAGCTCGGCTATGAACATGCGCAATCGTTTGCAATCCAGGCTATCACACGAATCGATGCCACCCGGACGGTGCGTCCGGGCGCCATGTCAGTCACGCGCCGATGCCCGCAAGCCTGAAAGTCCGTCCGTCGTTGCGGCGACGAAGGCCGGCCCCGCATTCGTCTGCCAGGGCGCTTGCCG
The DNA here is from genome assembly GCA_049583345.1 of Woeseiaceae bacterium. Lineage (GTDB taxonomy): Bacteria > Pseudomonadota > Gammaproteobacteria > Steroidobacterales > Woeseiaceae > UBA1847. Next base: position 935 of record JBAUVS010000047.1, on the reverse strand, counting down.
CCTCGCGGCGGCTGCGTTGTTGCTAGAATTCGAATGATCCGCGGCAGGGCGGAAGCAAGGCAGGGAATCGCATGCGGAAAGTCAAAGGACTCAAGGAATTCGCCGAATTGGCCGGGCTGTCGACGGGCACGGTCTCGCGCGCCTTGTCGGGGTCCGGCCGTGTAAGCGCTCAGACACGTCGCAGGGTTACAGAGCTGGCGGAGAAGCTCGGATACCAGCCTAATCTTCTGGCACAGCGCTTGCGGACTCAGACTACGAAGACCATCGGCGTGCTTGTTCCCCTGGGCCACGAGCGGCTGCAGCATCTCTCGGATCCCTTTTTCATCACGATGACCGGGTTCCTGGCGGACGAGCTTTCGGATCACGGCTACGACCTGCTGCTGTCGAGGGTCATTCCGGACAACGATCAATGGCTGGACCGGTACATTGATTCCGGGCGGGTAGACGGGTTGATCGTCGTGGGTCAATCGAATCAGATGCCCGTAATCCATAGTGTTGCCAAGCGATATCGCCCAATGATCGTGTGGGGCGGGCGCGTATCGGATCAGAGCTACTGCGTCGTCGGGTCCGACAATCGAAAGGGCGGCGCGACTGCCGCCCGACATCTGTTCGAACGCGGATGCCGTCGTATCGCCTACGCCGGACCGGTGGATGGCCCGGAATTCGGCGAACGTATCGCCGGCGCGAAACAGGCCCTTCGACGTCTGAAAAATCCGGCAGGTCTGATTCAGTACAAGTCGCGATTCGAACCCAACGCGGCATTCGAGGATCTGCTTCCTGCCCTGCGCGACAGCGAAACGTTGCCGGATGGGATCTTCGCCGGATCGGACGTAACGGCAATCAGCGTGCTCAGGGCTTTAAGTTCCCTGAATATACGGGTGCCGGAGCAGGTGAAGGTCATAGGTTACGACGGGTTGCCGATCGGAGAGCTGGTC
>JBAUVS010000046.1:0-10987 GCA_049583345.1 Woeseiaceae bacterium | reverse complement strand
CCCGTGTTCTCCATCGCCTGCTGCAGGCGCTGACCGGTCGAGACCTCGTCCTTCATCTGCAGTACGCCGATCTCGTAGACGATATTACCGGTGGCGCCGGCGACCGATTCCAGCGCTTCGACGAGCGGCACACCGGCCGAAAACATCGTCGAAAGCGTCCGCGCATAACGTGCGATCGCCGCCTTCTTGAGGATGGGACCGATGATGGGAATCTTCAGCATCATGCGGTCGAGGAAGTGCCGCATCGGCCGCGAACGCTTCTTGAAATAGAAGAACGTGGCGATACCGATACCGATGACGATCGCCAGGTAGAAGCCCTTCTCCCGAACGAAGATCGACAGGTCGATGACCTTGCGGGTAAATACCGGCAGGTCGGCTCCGAAGCCCTGGAACAGGTCCTCGAATGCCGGGATGACGAAGATCAGCAGGATCGTCGTCACCACGAACGCGACGACCAGGACCGCGGCCGGATAGGTCAGCGCCTTCTTGATCTTCTTCTTCAGGGCCTCGGTCTTCTCCTTGTAGGTGGCGATCTTGTCGAGCAGGGTCTCGAGTGCGCCGGCCTGCTCACCCGCCTCGACGAGGTTGATCACAAGGTCGTCGAAATAAATCGGGTACTTGGCCAGCGCCTCGGCGAGCGAGCTGCCGCCCTCGACGTCGCCCTTGACGGCGAGGATCAGTTTCTGCATGCCGGCATTTTCGTGGCCGGTGCCGACGATCTCGAACGACTGCACCAGCGGGATGCCCGCCGACAGCATCGTCGCGAGTTGGCGCATGAAGATTGCGATGTCGCCGGGCGTGACCTTGCTCGATTTGGCGAACAGGCCTTTGCTTTCCTTCTTGATCCGGCTCGGCACCACGCCCTGCCGTCGCAGGTCGGCACGCACGGCAGCTTCGTTGACCGCCATGCTCTTGCCCTTGACCTTCTGGCCCTTTCGATCCGTGCCCTCCCAGACGAAGGGAACGGTGCTTGCAATTGTTTCAGCCATCTCTCTCGTCCGTTGGCGAACTCGAAAACCTATTCAATTGTAACCCGGTTGATCTCTTCGAGGCTGGTAACGCCTTCCTTGACTTTGTTCAACCCGGCCCTTCTCAGGTCGTAAACCCCTTCTTTTGCGGCCTGCTGGGCGATCTGCATGGCATTGCCGTCTTCCAGGATGATGCGTCCTATCGGCTCGGAAACCTCCATGACCTGGAAGATGCCAACCCGGCCCTTGTAGCCGTCGTTGCAGTTCTTGCAGCCCTTCGCGCCGTAGATTCTGAGTCCGGAATCCAGGTCCTTGGCGGTGAAACCTTCCTTTTCGAGGGCTTCGCGGGGGATGTCCTTCTCTTCCTTGCAGCTGTCGCAGAGGCGGCGAGCCAATCGCTGCGCGATGATCAGGCTGACCGAAGTCGCGATGGCGTAGGGTTTTACGCCCATGTCGACGAGACGCGTGAGTGTACGCGGGGCGTCGTTCGTGTGCAGCGTGGACAGGACGAGGTGGCCCGTCTGTGCGGCCTTGATCGCGATCTCGGCGGTCTCGAGGTCCCGGATTTCGCCGACCATGATGACGTCGGGGTCCTGGCGCAGGAAGGCCTTCAGTGCCGAGGCGAAGGTCAGTCCGACCTTGGGATTGACGTTGACCTGGTTGACGCCCGGGAGATTGATTTCCGCCGGGTCTTCGGCCGTCGAGATATTGCGGTCGATGGTGTTCAGAATATTCAGGCCGGTGTACAGGGACACGGTCTTACCGGAGCCGGTCGGTCCGGTGACCAGGATCATACCGTAGGGCTTGGACAGGTGTTTCTCGTACAGCGCCCGCTGATGATCGTCATAACCCAGCATTTCGATGCCCAGTTTGGCCTGCGACGGATCGAGGATGCGAAGCACGATCTTTTCGCCGAACAGGGTCGGGCAGGTGTTGACGCGGAAGTCGATCGCCCGATTCTTGGACAGCCGCATCTTGATGCGACCGTCCTGCGGCACGCGGCGTTCGGCGATGTCCATGCGCGACATGACCTTCAGGCGGGCACAAACCTTGTTCGCGAGTACGACCGGCGGCTGGGCGACTTCCGAGAGCACGCCGTCCAGGCGGGTTCTGACCCGGAAGAACTTCTCATACGGCTCGAAATGGATGTCGGACGCGCCGCGCTGGATGGCGTTGACCAGGATCTTGTTGACGAACTTGACGACGGGCGCATCCTCGATGTCGTCCCTCCCCACGACGTCGGCCTCGTCTTCCTCGCTCGCGACGTCGAGTGTCTCGAGATCGAAATCGTCGTCTTCCATCCCCGACATGCTCGTGTCGACGGCTTCGATCGCCTTGACGATGCGCTGCTCGAGCTTGTCCTGCTCGACGACGACCGGATCGACACGCAGCGAAGTCTGGAATCGGATGTCGTCGATAGCGGCGAGGTTGGTCGGATCGGCGATGCCGAGGAAAAGCCGCTGGCCGCGTTTCACCAGGGGCAGGACGCGGTGCTTGTTGATCATGTTCTGATCGACGGCACGCACGACATCGATATCGACTTCCACAGCGTCCAGGTCGAGCAGGGGCACGCCAAACTCGTGGGACGCCGCAACGGCGATCGAGCGGGCACTGGCGAGTTCGTTGTTGACCAGGTAGGCGACGAGCGGCTGGCGTTCCTTCTTCGCGGCCTCTGTCGCTTCGACGAGCTGATCCTCGGAGATTAGTCCGTCCTGGACGAGCCGGCGCGGCAGGCCTGCGAGATTGGATTGGGATGCCGTGACTGCCATACTGCTACCGGGGCTCGACGCTGTCTGCGGACACTACAGTCTCACTGATCCAAGTGCCCGGATCAACTGCATTTTGTGCGGCTCATCACACAAACTGAATTTCATTACGTCAAACGCTCGGAAAACCCGTCCACGGCCCTTTCCGGTGGATTCCCGGCCGCGGCTACCGACAACTGCTGGGCAGGTAGCGCGAATCGAAAGTCGGCAGCACGTGAGCCGTGGTTACGCCGCCGCCGGACATCTCGGTCGCGCCGGCGCCGCCCGGCGCGGGCGCGTCGCCGCAGCGCCAGAGGATACTGCCGGTGCCCGAGGTATAAGGCGTCACGGACAGCGTCTTTCCCGAGATCTCCGCGTTGGCGTCGTTGCCGAAGGTAATCTGGATCCGGCCATCGATAATGTCGACCGCGGATACGTAATTCCCCTGCGTATCGCTCCCGAGCGGGGTCATGCCCGCCGCGGCGCGATCGGCCGGCGGGCGGCCGGACTCGTTATAGGCGTCGACCACCGGAGACTTGGCGCCGGCCGCCATGTTCAGGCCCTCGGTCACCTGGGCGCGGATCGTGTACGTCTGATAGGCGGAGATGGCAAGACTTGCGAGGATTCCGATGATCGCGACGACGATCATCAGCTCGATCAGCGTGAAACCTCTGGACTTTGCTTTCATGTCTAGTCCTCGCGAGATTCGCCAGTTTGACTATGCGTGCTTCGGAGCCGGAGAAAAAGAGCCCCGGACTTGGCCGGGGCTCTCGACTTCGCAAGAAGCATGAAGCTTCCGTCGTGAAGCGCGTGTTACGGCGCAGCGGTACGACAGGCCGCCGGCAGCCACTTGTTCTGGATGTCGGTGCTGGAGCACGTCCAGCCCACCGAGCCCGGGTTCGCCGTGTTGGGCGTCAGCAGCAGCGTGTCGCCGTCGATCTTCGCGTTGGCGGTCTGCGGAGCCGTGGCGGAGTAGTGCACCGTAATGACGCCGGCCGCGACGTCGACCTGGGACACGTAGTTGCCCTGGATCTCGGTGTTGGCGGCGATACCGGCCTTGCTGTTGTCCGCCGGCATCGTGCCGCGGTCCTGGTAATACTCCGTCACCGCGACCTTGGCGCCGCCGGAAAGCTGCAGGCCTTCCGAGACCTGGGCGCGGATCGTGTAATCCTGGTAAGCCGGAATCGCGATGGCCGCCAGGATACCGATGATCGCCACGACGATCATCAGTTCGATGAGCGTAAAGCCCTGTTGCTTCTTCATTTCTCTATCTCCATGAAAATGAGTTGGTGTATTCAATACGGCACCTTGCCCGTACGAATCAATAAGCAAGGCCCGTGCCAGCTTGGCACCCTATGTCTTAAGCCATTGAATTTAAAGCTTTCTTGCCCCGTATCGGGGCGCCGGAATCGGATCGATTCGAGCCCTCGCCAGGCCCAAAACTGTCACAAGCTGACAAAGTTTGTCAGTCCGTCGCTCAAATCGCACGGCGCTTATGACAGATCGCCGAGCGCGCCCGCTGCGTCTTTTTCAACAGCCGGCTAGTCGATACCGAGCTTCTTGATCCGGTAGCGCAATTGCCGGAACGACAGCCCGAGCAGCTTGGCTGCCGCGGTCTTGTTGTAGCGGGTCTTCTCGAGGGCCTCCACGATCGCCTGGCGCTGCACGTCCTCGACCTGGCCGTCGAGACCCGGGTTTGCCGCCGATACCGCATTGTCGGACCCGGCCGCCTGTTTCAGATTCAGGTCGTCTTCCCCGATCGTGCCGGACGTACACAGCGTCACGGCGCGCTCGAGCACGTTCTCGAGTTCGCGCACGTTGCCCGGGAAAGCATAGGTGAGCAAGGCCCGCTTCGCGCCGTCGTCGAGCCTGGCCTTCGCCCCCAGCCTGGCGAGGATATGGCCGGCGAGCTGCAGGACGTCTTCGCCGCGGTCGCGCAAGGCCGGCACGTGCAGTTCGATCACGTTGATGCGGTAGTAGAGATCCTCACGGAATTCTCCGGCAGTCACGAGTTGCCCGAGATTGCGGTGCGTCGCCGAGAGGATACGCGCGTCCGCCGGCACCTCGCTCGCCGAGCCGACCGGGCGAACCGTTTTCTCCTGGATCACGCGCAGCAGTTTCACCTGCATGGCAAGCGGCAGATCGGCGATCTCGTCGAGGAACAGCGTGCCGCCGTCGGCGCTCTGTACCAGCCCGACCTTGTCGTTCACGGCGCCGGTGAAACTGCCTTTGCGGTGGCCGAAGAACTCGCTTTCCATCAGCTCCGACGGGATCGCTCCGCAGTTGACCGGCACGAAGGGCCCTTCGGCCCGCGGGCCGCTGTCGTGGATGAGACGCGCCACCAGCTCCTTGCCGGTGCCGGATTCGCCCGAGATGTGGACGGGCGCCTGCGAGCGGGCCACTTTGTCGATCATTTCGCGCAGGCCCTGCATGGGCCCGGATTCCCCCAGCAGGCGCGCCTGCCGGTCCGTGGCGGTGCTGCCGACTTTCAGGGCGTTCTCGACGATGTTGCGGAGATTGTTGAGGTCGAGCGGCTTGGAGATGAAATCGAATGCGCCGAGCTTGAGTGCCTGCACGGCGGTCTCGACGTTGCCGTGTGCCGTAATGACCGCCACCGGCACACCCGCCGCGTTGGACTGCATCCATTCGACCAGTTCCAGGCCGTCGCCGTCCGGCAGCCGCATGTCGGTCAGGCACAGGTCGAAACGCTTCTCGCCGAGCAGCGCCTTCGCGCTGCGGACGTCGCTTGCCGTCGCCGTGCGGATGTCCATGCGCCCGAGCGTGAGCGTAAGGAGTTCGCAGATGTCGGGCTCGTCGTCGATGACGAGCGCAAGCGGCTGGCTCATGGTCGATCCGTGTCCCAACGTTCCGGGTCGGCAAATACGATACGGAAGATACTGCCACCGCCGGGCCGGTCAAGGTACAGCAGCGTAGCCCGGTTCAGTTCACATAACTCGCGCGATATGTAGAGACCGAGGCCGGTCCCGCCGGAACGTTCGGTGTAGAAGGGTTCGAACATCTTCTCGGCGGTCGCCGCGTCCACGCCGAGTCCGTGGTCGCGGACCTCGATGTACGGGCGTCCCTGCTGTCCCTGCAGGCGTTCCGCGCCGAGCTCGACGAGTATTCCGCCGGTCTCGCTGGCGTACTTGACGGCGTTGTCGCACAGGTTCCACAGGATCTGGCGCAGGTGGGAGCGATCCATCCGCACCTCGAGATCTTCCGGCACTTCGCCGACGGACATCTCGCCCTCCTGCAGTTCCAGCGTACGCTCGAACTCGAGCGCGAACTCCCGCAACCACGGCCCGACGGTAAGGCGCTCGGGGCGCCCGGATTCCCGCCGGGACAGCTGCAGGACGTTGTCGATGATATGGCTGACCCGCTCGGAATGGGTCTGGATAATCTCGGTCAGGCGCTTGTCGTCGGCCGTCATTCCGCTCGATTCGGCCAGCAGCTGCGCGGCGTGGCTCATCGCGCCGACGGGATTGCGGATCTCGTGCGCGATGCTGGCACTGAGGCGTCCCAGCGAGGCGAGTTTCGACTGTTGCACGCGTGCATTCATGAGGCTGGCGTCCTCCAGGAACACCAGTACGGGGCCGTGACGCTCGCCGTCCTTCGCCAGCGGCGCAAGATGTGCCGTGATGCGCAGGCTGTTGCCTTCGTTGTTGGCGGTGAATTCCTGATGGGCCGACGCCTGCGGGTTGTCCCGCCACTCCCGCAGGTAGTCGGCCAGCTGGCCGAATACGTTTGCGAGGGAGGTGTCGCGGATCGGGCCGGACGAACCGAGCAATTGCGTAGCCGAGGCATTGCTCAATCTGACGGTGTCATGCTCATCGAGGACCAGGATGCTCTCCCGCAGGTGCTGCACGATGTATTCGTTGAGTTCGGAAAGATTCTGCAGATCCACGCCGCGCTGGCGGGCCAGTGCCTCGCTGGCCTGGATGCGCCGTCCGAGCGGGCGCGCGGCGAGTGCCATCGCGAAGATGATGGCGCTGAGGATACCGGCCGCCGGGTAATTCGCCACGGTAGCGCCGCCCTCGAACTGCGACAGTACCTGCTGGCCGAGGATCGCGAAGGTGGCGATCGCGGCGAGGAATACCGGCACGCGTACCGGCAATACGAGGCTGCCGGCGCCGATGAAGACGATGAGCAAACCGCCCAGGCCGCTCGAAATGCCGCCGCTGGCATGCATCAGCGCCACGATCGCGACGATGTCGACGAGCGACAGCGTGATGGACTGTGAGCCGGCGCCGAACCAGCGACTTCGTAACGAGTACGCAGACACGACGGCAACGGCGAAGTAAGCGGCCGCGGTGACCCAGAACAGGACCGGGTAACGATCGCCGAAGATGCGCTGTTCTCCACCCGCGAGGAACAGGGCGAGCAACGCGGCCGCGATCAGGAGCCGGAACGCGTTCAGTGTGGCCAGTACGCGCCAACCCAGATCCGGCTCATCGGACGCCCGCTGCAACAGCGCATCACGAGTGAAGCGAATGGTTTGCCAACCGGGGCTGTTCGAAGCTGCTTTGATCACGAGGAGCCTGTCCGGGTAATTGCCCCGGGAGAACGTCGGTCTTTCGGCGTTGCGCCGATTGTAGACGAAGGCCGGACACATTGCGGCGAATTCCGCTTTGCGTCGTCTGGCCGTTTGCTACAAAATACGCCGGGTCTTGTGCGGCCTGCCGCACGTCACTGACAGTAACCTCCATGAACCTGCACGAGTATCAGGCGAAGCGACTGTTCGCGGACTACGGCATACCGGTGCCGCACGGCTTGCCGGCGGACACACCCGACGCCGCCGTCGGCGCGGCCCGTGAACTCGGCGGGGATCTCTGGGTCGTGAAGGCCCAGGTCCATGCCGGTGGACGCGGCAAGGCCGGCGGTGTGAAACTGGCGCGAAGCACCGGGGAAGTCGGCCAACTCGCGCAGGCAATGCTGGGCAAACGGCTCGTCACGCATCAGTCCGGTCCCGACGGCTTGCCCGTAAACCTCGTGTATGTCGAGCAGGGCTCGGATATCGCCCGCGAGTTATACCTGTCCATGCTCGTCGACCGCCAGGTGAGCCGGGTAGCGTTCATCGCCTCGGCTGCCGGTGGCATGGACATTGAGACCGTCGCGGCAAAGACGCCGGAGAAGATATTCACGGTCGCGGTCGCTCCCGATGCCGGCCTGCTGGATTTCCAGGCGCGCCGGCTCGGTTTCGGGCTCGGCCTGGACAAGGGGCAGATGGGGCAGTTTGCCGACCTGATCCGGCGCATGTATCGATTGTTCGTGGAACGCGATGCCAGCCTGGTCGAAGTCAATCCGCTGATCGTCACGGGGGCGGGTGATATCGTCGCGCTGGACGCGAAGATCAACATCGACGGCAGCGCCTTGTTCCGGCATCCCGACCTCGCGGCGCTGCGCGATCCGACTCAGGAAGACCCGATGGAACGCGAAGCTGCGAAGCATGACCTCAATTATGTATCGCTGGACGGCAATATCGCCTGCATGGTCAATGGCGCCGGACTCGCCATGGCGACGATGGACCTGATCAAGCTGCAGGGCGGTGAGCCCGCGAACTTCCTCGACGTCGGCGGCGGAGCGACGAAGGAACGCGTAACCGAAGCCTTCAAGCTGGTGCTTTCGAACAAGAACGTGGCGGCGATACTCGTGAACATCTTCGGCGGCATCGTGCGCTGCGATCTGATCGCCGAAGGGATCATCGACGCGGTCAGGGAGGTCGGCGTCACGGTTCCCGTGGTCGTGCGCCTCGAGGGCACCAACGTCAAGAAGGGCCGGGAACTGCTGTCGGGCAGCGGTCTCGACATCATTGCGGCGGACGATCTCACGGATGCGGCGAACAAAGCCGTCGCGGCGGCGGCCTGAGTTCGGCTCATGAGCATACTCGTCGACAAGAACAGCAAGATCGTGTGCCAGGGGATCACCGGCAGCCAGGGTACTTTCCATACGCAGCAATGCATCGAATACGGTACGCAGGTCGTGGCCGGGGTGACGCCTGGCCGCGGCGGCCGGGAACATATCGGCGTGCCGGTGTTCGACACCATGCGCGATGCAGTGCGCGAGACGGGTGCGGACGTCAGCATGATCTACGTGCCGCCGCCATTCGCCGCCGATGCGATCCTCGAAGCGGCGGACGCAGGCATCCGGCTCGTCGTCTGCATCACCGAAGGGATTCCGGTGCTCGACATGGTCAAGGTCAAGTCAGCCCTGCGCGACTACGACTGCCGGCTTATCGGCCCGAATTGTCCGGGCATCATCACGCCCGGGCAATGCAAGATCGGCATCATGCCAGGCTTTATCCACCAGGCGGGACGCATCGGCATCGTCTCGCGGTCCGGCACCCTGACTTACGAGGCGGTCTATCAGACCACGGTCAAGGGCCTTGGTCAGACGAGCTGTGTGGGCATCGGCGGCGATCCGGTGCGTGGGCTCAACTTCATCGATTGCCTCGAGTTGTTCGAGGCCGATCCGGACACGGACGGCATCATCATGGTCGGCGAAATCGGCGGCAGTGACGAGGAGGCCGCTGCCGAGTACATACGAGCGCACGTCTCCAAGCCCGTCGTTGCCTATATCGCGGGAGTGACGGCGCCGCCCGGCAAACGCATGGGTCACGCGGGGGCCATCGTCGCGGGCGGCAAGGGGACGGCAGCGGACAAATTCGAGGCACTCGAAGCGGCCGGCGTGGCCACGGTCCATTCGCCCGCCGAACTCGGCAGCAGGATGCTGGAGGTACTCGGCAGCTGAATCGGACCGGGAGGCTGCAGTGTCCCGCCTCTTCGAGTCGCATAATTTCAGCGTGCCGTAAAATGAAAAAGGACGCCAGGTCGCCATGAAGAACAAGGTGAAGGTCGCTCTGGCACAGGTCGACATGGCCGTCGGCGACGTGCCGGGCAATACGGCCAGGATCCTCGATTACGCGGCCCGGGCGCGCGACGAGCTGCGCGCCGACCTGGTCGTGTTTCCGGAACTCAGCGTGTGCGGCTATCCTCCGGAAGACCTGTTGTTCCACGCCGGATTGCGCAAGCGTGCTGAAAACGCGGTCACCGAAATCCGCGATGGTGTCCGGGGCATCGCCGTGCTCGTCGGGTTCCCGGAGTACGTCGACGACCGAATCCACAACAGCTGTGCCGTGTTCGCCGACGGCAGGCTCCTTGCCGGTTACCGGAAACGAATCCTGCCCAATTACCGGGTATTCGATGAAGAACGGTACTTCAAGGCCGGCAGAGGAGCCGCCGTGTTTCGTCTCAACGGCATCGCGATCGGCCTCGCGATCTGCGAAGACGTCTGGCAACCGGGTCCGCTGGCCGACGCCCGTTCGGCGGGTGCGGAATGCATCATCGCCATCAACGGTTCTCCATACGAACTCGAGAGTCAGCAGAAACGCGAAAGCGTGGTCCGCAAGCGCGTTGCCGAAACGGCGATTCCGGTCGTCTATGTCAACACCGTAGGCGGCCAGGACGAGCTCGTATTCGACGGCGGCTCCTTCGTCATGGACGCGGACGGGGACGTCACTTTCCGCGCGCCGCCCTTCGAGGAGGGTCTGCATTCCGTGATGCTGCTGGGAGGAGCGGGCGGCATCGAGCCGGAGGCAGGCAAGCTGTGCGAGTACCTCCCGAGAGAGGAGAGCGTGTACGGCGCGCTGATCACCGGCACGCGCGACTATGTCCGCAAGCACGGCTTCCCCGGCGTCATCATCGGGCTGTCGGGCGGTGTCGACTCTGCCCTGGTTCTGGCCATCGCCAGCGATGCCGTCGGCCGCGACAAGGTGCGCGCCGTCATGATGCCGTTCCGATACACGTCCAATATGAGTCAGGAGGACGCACAGAAACAGGCCAGGCTGCTCGGCGTCCGCTACGACGTGATTCCGATCGCGCCGATCTACGACAGCGTCGTCAAACAGCTTGCGCCGGTCCTCGAAGGGGCAGCGCAGGATGCAACCGAAGAGAACATCCAGGCGCGATGCCGTGGCCTGTTACTGATGGCGATCTCCAACAAGACCGGCCGCATGCTGCTGACCACCGGCAACAAGAGCGAGATGGCCGTCGGATACGCGACGCTCTATGGCGACATGGCCGGGGGCTTTGCGCCGATCAAGGACTGCAGCAAGACCCTCGTCTATCGGCTGGCGAATTACCGGAACACATTGGGCGATGCAATACCGGAGCGCGTCATCACCCGCCCGCCGTCCGCCGAGCTCAGGCCGGGGCAACGCGACAGCGATTCACTGCCACCGTACGAGGTCCTCGATCCGATACTGGAGTTCTTCATCGA
>JBAUVS010000045.1:0-8915 GCA_049583345.1 Woeseiaceae bacterium | reverse complement strand
CGCCGCGACCGGCGAGAAGCAGGCGGCCGTCTCGCGCCTGATCCAGGTCTACAGCCTGCGCGGCCACCAGATTGCCGACATCGACCCGCTCGGGCTGATGGACAGGCGCGTGCCCGGCGTCCTGAAACTCGATTACTTCGGCCTCTCCGAAGCCGACATGGACACGGAATTCCATACCGGCGGACTGGCCGGCACCGGCGACGACCGCATGAAACTGCGCGATATCCTCGCGCTGCTGAAGACGATCTATTGCGGCAAAGTCGGCGCCGAATTCGCGCACATCTCGCGCGCCCGCGAGCGGCTGTGGCTGCGCAAGCGCTTCGAGCAGGGCATGCTCAACGACACGCTGCCGGACGACGAGCGGCGCTGGATACTCGAACAACTCACGAGCGCCGAGGGTATCGAGCGCTACCTGCACACGCGCTACGTCGGCCAGAAGCGCTTCTCCCTCGAAGGCGGCGAGAGCCTGATTCCGATGCTGGACGACCTGATCCAGCGTGGCGGGGCGACCGGCATCCGCGAATTCGTTATCGGCATGGCCCACCGTGGGCGTATCAACGTCCTGGTGAACATCCTCGGCAAGTCTCCCGAGGAACTGTTCGAGGAATTCGAAGGCGACTACGATCTCGAAAGGTTGAAGGGATCGGGCGACGTCAAGTACCACAAGGGCTTCTCCGCAGACATGCGGACTCCCGGCGGTAATGTGCACATCGCACTCGCGTTCAATCCGTCGCATCTCGAGATCGTGGATCCGGTCGTCGAGGGTTCGGTCCGTGCGCGCCAGCAGCGCCGCGGGGACACGGAACGCCAGGAGGTGTTGCCGGTCCTGATCCACGGCGACGCGGCTTTCTCGGCACAGGGCGTGGTCACCGAGACCTTCCAGATGTCGCAGACGAACGGTTTCCGCACCGGCGGCACGGTACATATCGTCATCAACAACCAGATCGGCTTCACGACCAGCCGCAAGTCCGACGCGCGATCGACGGACTATTGTTCCGACGTCGCGAAGATGATCGAAGCGCCGATTTTTCACGTCAACGGCGACGATCCGGACGCCGCCATTTTCGTGACGCGGCTTGCGCTGGGCTATCGGCAGAAATTTCGCAAGGACGTCGTCATCGACCTCGTCTGTTACCGGCGTCACGGCCACAACGAGGCCGACGAACCCGCCGCGACGCAACCGATCATGTACGGCAGGATCAAGAACAAGGAGACGACCCGCGAACTGTATGCCAGTCGACTCGCCGGGGACGGCCTGATCACCGAATCCGGCGTACAGGAATTGCAGAACGCCTATCGGGACCGTCTGGACCGCGGCGAGCCGGTACCGAAGTCGTCGCTGGGCATGATCGGCAACGAATTCACCGCCGACTGGACGCCGTATCTCGATCACGAGTGGGACGAGGTCGTCGACACCAGCATCAGCCCGAAGACCGTCGAGCGCCTGTGCGAGACGGTGGCCACCGTCCCGCCCGACATGAAACTCCACGGGCGCGTGCAGCGCATCATGGATGAGCGGGCGAAGATGGCCGCGGGCGAGGTCGATATGGACTGGGGCTTCGCCGAGATCGTGGCCTACGCCTCGCTGATCGACGCTGGCTACGATTGTCGCCTCGTCGGCCAGGACAGCGGTCGCGGCACGTTCTTCCATCGCCACGCAGTGCTGCACAACCAGGTGAACAACCGCGAATACACGCCGCTGCAGCACGTCGTCGATCGTCCCAACGCCTTCCGGGTCATCGATTCGCTGTTGTCGGAAGAAGCGGTACTCGGCTTCGAGTACGGCTACGCGACGACGGAACCCAGGACGCTCGTGGTCTGGGAAGCACAGTTCGGCGATTTCTCGAACGGCGCGCAGGTCGTGATCGACCAGTTCATCAGTTCCGGCGAAGCGAAGTGGGGCCGGCTCTGCGGCATCACGCTGTTCCTGCCGCACGGCTACGAAGGCCAGGGCCCCGAACATTCGTCCGCGCGGCTGGAGCGCTTCCTGCAGCTGTGCGCCGAGCACAACATGCAGGTCTGCGTACCGTCGACGCCTGCGCAGATGTTCCATATGCTGCGTCGTCAGATGCTGCGGCCGTATCGCAAGCCGCTGATCGTGATGACCCCGAAGAGCCTGCTCCGGCACAAGATGTCGGTCTCTCCGATCGACGAGCTGTCGGCCGGCGAGTTTCGCCTCGTCATCCCGGAGATCGAGAACATGCCCGCCGATTCGACCCGGCGCATCGTGTTCTGCAGTGGCAAAGTCTATTTCGATCTGCTCGAAGCCCGCCAGGTCCACGGCATCGAGGACGTCGCCCTGATCCGGCTCGAACAGCTGTACCCGTTCCCGAGCGCGGCCTATGCGAAAGTACTCGATCGATATTCGCACGTGGACGAGATCGTGTGGTGCCAGGAGGAACCGCAGAACCAGGGCGCCTGGTATCAGATCCGTCACCGTCTGCAGGAGACGCTGGCAGACCATCAGCATCTCTACTATGCCGGACGAGCGGGCGCGGCGGCGCCGGCCTCCGGCATCTTCAAGGTGCATCGGCAGCAGCAGCAACAGCTCGTCGAGGCCGCGCTCGGGGTCGAGAGCAAGGCCAGCAAGTCGTCGAAACCCAGGAAGACAAAGCGAAAAAAGAAATGAGCATCGAGATCAAGGTTCCCCAGCTGCCCGAATCGGTCAGTGACGCGACGCTCGTCGCCTGGCACAAGAAAGCCGGTGAGAACGTCGCCCGCGACGAGAATCTCGTCGATCTCGAGACAGACAAGGTCGTCCTGGAGGTCCCTGCGCCGTCTTCCGGCGTGCTGAAGGAAATACGGGTGGAGCAGGGGACGACCGTCAACGAGGGCGACGTGCTCGCACTGCTCGAAGAGGGGGAAAGTGCGCCGGAGGCCGACGACGCCGGTGCTGCTGATGGTACGGACGACTCGACGGCGCAGGCCGGGCAGGAGAACGAACCCGCCTCGAGCGCGCAGATGAAATCTGCGCAGAAGGAGCGCAGCCGGCCGGCCAAGACCGGCCCCGCGGTACGCCGGTTGCTGGACGAGTACGATCTCGACGAGACGATGGTCGCCGGCACCGGCAAGGACGGCCGCATCACCAAGGCCGACGTACTCAATTTCCTGAAGTCGGAGGAGGGCGACAACATCACCTCCGGCGAAACGGCGGCGGACACGGAAGCGGAGGCCGGCGAGCCGGTCGGACCCGAGCGCACCGACCAGCGCGTGCCGATGACCCGCCTGCGAGCGCGTATCGCGGAGCGTCTCGTCGACGCGCAGCAGACGGCGGCGATGCTGACGACCTTCAACGAGGTCGACATGACGGAAGTCATGGCGCTGCGCAGCCGTTACAAGGACGCCTTCGAGAAACGGCACGGCGTGCGGCTCGGCTATATGTCCTTCTTCGCCAAGGCCTCGATCGAAGCCCTCAAGCGTTTCCCGCTCGTCAACGCGTCGATCGAAGACACGGACATCGTGTATCACAACTATTTCGACATCGGCATTGCCGTGTCGACGGACCGCGGCCTGATGGTGCCGGTACTGCGCGATGCGGATCAGATGAGCTACGCGGAATTCGAGCGCGAACTCGCGGCGCTGGCGGGCAAGGCGCAGGACGGGACGATCGGAATGGACGAGTTGACGGGCGGCACGTTCACGATCACCAACGGCGGGATCTTCGGTTCGATGATGTCGACGCCGATCCTGAACCAGCCGCAGAGTGCCATCCTGGGTATGCACGCAATCCAGCAGCGGCCCATGGTCGTCGACGGCGAGGTTGTCGCACGGCCGATGATGTACCTGGCGCTGACGTACGATCACCGCATCATCGACGGCAAGGAAGCGGTGCAGTTCCTCGTCGCGATAAAGCAGGTACTCGAGGACCCGGGCCGGCTGTTGCTGCAGGTATGAGGAGTCGGAGACGATGAGCAGGAATTACGATGTCGTGGTAATCGGTGCCGGTCCCGCCGGCTACATCGCCGCGATCCGGGCAGCACAGAACGGTCTCAAGGTTGCCTGCATCGACGAGTGGAAGAACAAGGACGGCAAGAACGCGTTCGGCGGTACCTGCCTGAACGCCGGTTGTATCCCGTCGAAGGCGCTGCTCGAATCCACCGAGCTCTATCACCGCGCGCACGGCGAGTTTGCGAAGCACGGCATCGAGACCGGCAAGCTCGGCATGGACATCGCCACGATGCAGAAACGCCGTGCGGCCATCGTGCGCCAGTTGACCAACGGGGTCGCCGGGCTGTTCAAGGCCAACAAGGTCGACGGATTAGTGGGCCACGGCAAGCTGCTGGCCGACAAGAAAGTCGAATTCACGCCGGTGGATGGCGATGTCGAGGTGATCGGCGCAGCGCAGGTCATCCTGGCGTCGGGGTCTGCGCCGGTCGAATTGCCGATGGCGAAGTTCGACGGCGAACACATCGTCGATTCCTGGGGTGCCCTCGAGTTCGAGGATGTGCCCAAACGGCTCGGCGTCGTCGGCGCCGGCGCGATCGGTCTCGAGCTCGGCAGTGTCTGGGCCCGGCTCGGCGCCGAAGTGACCATCATCGAGGCGCTGGACGACTTCCTCTACATGGCCGATCGCGAGGTCGCGAAACTGGCCGCGAAGGAATTCAAGCAGCTCGGCCTGGACATCCGCCTCGGCGCGAAACTCACCTCGGCAAACGCGGGCAAGAAGGGAGTAACGGTCGGGTACGAAGACAAGTCCGGCAAACAGTCGCTCGAAGTCGACAAGCTCGTCGTCGCGGTCGGCCGGAAGCCGTTTACGGAAGGCCTGCTCGCCGAGGACGCCGGGATCCAGCTCGACGAGCGCGGATTCATCGCCGTCGACGAGTCCTGCCGCACCCGCGTCAAGGGCGTGTTCGCGATCGGCGATTGCGTGCGCGGCCCGATGCTCGCGCACAAGGGTTCGGAGGAGGGCGTGATGGCGGCGGACCTCATCGCCGGCGAACTGGCCGAGGTCAACTACGACGTCGTACCGTCCGTGATCTACACCGCTCCCGAGATCGCCTGGGTCGGCAAGACCGAGGAGCAGGTGAAGGGCAGCGGGCGCGCCTACAAGACCGGCAGCTTCCCGTTCTCCGCGAACGGCCGGGCGAAGGCGCTCGAACAGACCAGCGGCTTCGTCAAGGTCATCTCGGCGGAGGACGACGACGAACTGCTGGGCGTGCACATCGTCGGGCCGATGGCCGGCGAGCTGATCGCCGAAGCCGTACTGGCCATGGAATTCGACGCCAGCACCGAAGACCTGCAACGTACCATTCACGCGCACCCGAGCCTGGCCGAGGCGATGCACGAAGCGGCGCTCGCCGCCGACAAGCGCGCGTTGAACTACCCCAATAAATCGTAGTCAGTCCGTCAATCGCACTCAGCGTTTCCAGAAGTCCGCGTTGCGGATGCCGAGCTTTTCCGGATCGAAACGGTAGTCCGTCACCCCCGCATTGCGCTGGTCCTCGTAGTCCCTCAGCGCCCTGAGCGCCGGTCGGCCCATGAAGAACAGGATCAGGATGCCGACGATATTGAGCCAGGCCATCACGCCGACCCCGACGTCGCCCAGACCCCACGCGAGATCGGCGGTGCGCACGGTCCCGTAGAACACCGAAGCCAGCAGCACGAACTTGAATATCGTGATTTCGTGGGGGAAGCGGAACGAGCGACGGATATAGGCGATGTTGGTCTCCGCGATGTAGTAATAGGCCAGCAAGGTGGTGAATGCGAAGAAGAACAGCGCGATCGCGACGAAGACCTTGCCGGACGGGCCGACCACACTCTGCAACGCATACTGCGTGAAGGCGGGGCTGTTCGCCTCCACGGCGTTCGTCAGGATGCCCCCGCTCACCGTGGCGTCCAGGCCGGTCACGTAATACTGCTGCGTGATCAGGATCATGAAAGCCGTCGCCGAACAGACGAACAGCGTATCGATGTAGACGGAAAATGCCTGCACGAGACCTTGCTGCGCCGGGTGCTGCACCTCGGAGGCCGCGGCCGCATGCGGGCCCGTGCCCTGGCCGGCCTCGTTGGAATACACGCCACGCTTGACGCCCCAGCCGATGGCCGCGCCCACACCGGCCATGGGCGTGAACGCGTCCTTGAAGATGAGCGCGACGATATGCGGGAGATCGGCGACGTGATAGGCGACGATCACGACGGCGAGCAGGACATAGCCGATCGCCATGAACGGTACGATGACCTGCGTGAAATGCGCGATGCGCTTGACACCGCCGAAGATGATCACGCCCAGCAACAGGACGACGAACGTGGCGGTCGCGAGCTTGGTCACGCTGATCGCGCCCAACGCGGTATCGAGCATACCTTCGGTGCCGAACGCGAGCTGGGCCGCGTTGCCGATGGCGTTCGACTGCACCGTCGGCAGCAGCACACCGACCGCGACGATCGTCGTGATCGCGAACAGCCATGCGTACCATTTCTGGCCCATCGCTTTCTCGAAATAGTAAGCGGGACCGCCCCGGTACTGACCCTCGTCCACTTCCTTGTAGATCTGGCCCAGCGTGGATTCGACGTATGCCGTCGACGCGCCGAGGAAGGCGACGGCCCACATCCAGAACACGGCACCCGGCCCGCCGAAGCCGATCGCCGCGGCGACGCCGGCAATGTTGCCCGTCCCGACGCGGCCCGACAGCGAAACGGACAGCGCCTGGAACGAGGAGATGCCCCGTTTCGATTCCTTGCTCGAGAACAGCAGGCGCAACATCTCGCCGAACAGCCGGACCTGCAGGAAGCGCGTGTTGAGCGAGTAGAACAGTCCCGCGCCGAGACACAGGTAGACGAGCACGGGGCTCCAGATGACCGAATTGATCTGGTCGACGAATTCCTGCATGCGGTTTTCCCCGTTCGTGTTGTCGTCAGCCCCGGTGCATGGTACCCGATCGGGCGTCGCCGAGTCGCGCGCAGTGCGCTATAGTGCGTCGGGTTTTCCGTGGAGACGGACCATGACCTGGTGGAGCTGGATGATCCTGGGAGCGGTGCTGCTGTGCGTCGAACTCTTTGCCGTCGATGCCCAGTTCTACCTCGTCTTCCTCGGCATCTCGGCAGCACTCGTCGGCTTCGCCGCCCTGTTCGGCGTGGTGCTGCCGCAATGGGGACAGTGGCTCGCGTTCGTGCTGTTGTCGCTGTTTTTCTTTTTTACCTTCCGGCGCACGCTGTACCAGAAGCTGCGCGCCGGCGGCGAGGACTATCGCGACTCCATCGTCGGCGAGTCGGTCCGAATCCTCAACGACCTCGAACCCGGCGCGGACGGTCGCACCGAGTACCGGGGCAGCGACTGGACCGTGCGCAACGTAGGTAACGCCAGGATAACGGCCGGCACGCGCGCGACCGTTACGCGTGTCGACGGGCTCACGCTCGACGTCCGTTCCGACTGAAGAGACCGAAGGAGCAATTCCATGGAGCCATCCTATTCGACGCTGCTCGCCGTCGCCGGCGTTGTCGTACTCGGCATTTTCATCCTGGTCAGGACGGCCATCATCGTGCCCCAGCAGAGCGCCTACGTCGTCGAGAAACTCGGCAAGTACAGCCGCAAGCTCGACGCCGGCTTCCACATTCTCGTGCCGTTCCTGGAACGCGTGGCCTACCGGCATACCCTGAAAGAACAGGCGGTCGATATCGCCGAACAGATCTGCAT
Source organism: Woeseiaceae bacterium (assembly GCA_049583345.1). Taxonomy (GTDB): domain Bacteria; phylum Pseudomonadota; class Gammaproteobacteria; order Steroidobacterales; family Woeseiaceae; genus UBA1847. The sequence goes on along the minus strand of JBAUVS010000045.1, from coordinate 1,285 downwards.
CACCAAGGACAATGTGCAGGTCGGCGTCGACGGCGTGCTCTACATGCAGGTGCTCGACCCGGCGCGGGCGTCGTACGGCATCGGCAACTATTTGTTCGCGATCTCCCAGCTCGCACAGACGACGCTCCGATCGGAGATCGGCAAGATCGATCTCGACCGCACGTTCGAGGAACGCGGCACGATCAACGCCAACGTCGTCTCCGAACTCGACAAGGCATCGGACCCCTGGGGCGTCAAGGTGCTGCGCTACGAGATCAAGAACATCAATCCACCGCATGACGTCCTGACCGCGATGGAGAAGCAGATGCGCGCCGAGCGCGAGAAGCGCGCCGTGATCCTGACCTCGGAAGGCGATCGCGACGCCAAGATCAACCAGGCCGAAGGCGAGAAGCAGCGGGTCATCAAGGAATCCGAAGCGGCCAAGATGCGCCAGATCAACGAGGCGCAGGGCGAAGCCGAAGCCATCCTCGCCGTCGCCACCGCGACCGCGGAGGGCCTGCGCATGGTCGCAGAGGCGGTGACGGCGCGCGGCGGCGCCGAAGCGATGCAGTTGCGTATCGCCGAGCAGTACATCGGCGAATTCGGCAACCTCGCGAAATCCGGCAACACTTTCGTCGTGCCGGCCAACCTCGCCGATCTCACGTCGATGATGGCGCTGGCCACCGACATCGCCAAGGGCGGCAGCCGGGCGGAATAGATCCCGGTCAGGCCTTGCGCTCGACCGAAGTGACGTTCGGCAGCTTCTCGAGCCGCATGATCGCCGTGCTCAGCGTGGGCAGATCGGGGATCTCGATACTGATGTCCATGACCGTCTGCATCGATTTCTTGTCGGTGTGGCTGGTCAGGTCCAGCACGTTGGCCTTCTCGTCGGCGAGCACCGTGCTGATGTCCCGTATCAGTCCGGTCCGGTCGAACGCGCGCAAGCGGAGTTCGACGGGGTAGGTCGCAGATTCCGTATCGCCCCAGGCGACCGATATGAGGCGCTCCGGGTGGCGCTGGTTGAGTCCGAGCAGATTGCCGCAGTCCTGGCGGTGGATACTCACGCCGCGCCCCTGCGTGATGTAGCCGACGATCGCTTCCGGCGGCACGGGGCGACAACAGCGTGCGAAGTTGCAGAGCAGGTCGCCGATGCCGCTGATCGCGAGCGGCCCCGTGTCTTTTTCCTTCGGCCGCGGCGCCTTGCGCAGCTTGTCCCGGGCGCCCGGCTGCGCGCCGCGCAGTTGCTGCAACGCCGTCGCCACGGCGGACGAGGTCAGGTCGCCCGCGCCGAGGGCCAGGCTCAGTG
>JBAUVS010000044.1:0-9356 GCA_049583345.1 Woeseiaceae bacterium | reverse complement strand
CGCCGGCCGGTCCGGGCAGGTTGGCACGGACCGTCCGGGGCGCTGGCCTTGAGTTACTGGTTGATGCGTTTATAAAGTCCGCACCGGGATCGAATATCCGGATACGCGCGAAATATGATCGGACTCCTGCAACGCGTCGACGGTGCAAGCGTCGCCATCGGCGGCGAGACGGTGGCGGACATCGGGTGCGGCCTGCTGGTGTTCGTCGCCGTGCGCCGGGAAGACACCCGGCGCGACGCCGAGCGGCTGGCGGAGCGGATCCTGGGCTACCGGGTTTTCCCCGACGAGAAGGGTCGCATGAACCTGAGCCTGCTGGATATCGGCGGTGAATTGCTGCTGGTTCCGCAGTTCACGCTGGCTGCCGATACGAAGAAGGGGACACGTGCCAGCTTTACGCGAGCCGCTGCGCCGGACGTCGGCGAGGCACTCTTCGAGGACCTGGTCGTGGCGTGCCGCGCCCGGCTCGGTAAAGTGGGGACGGGGCGCTTCGGGGCGGACATGCAGGTCAGCCTGACCAACGACGGCCCGGTAACGTTCTGGCTCGAAACCGGCACCCGTGTGTGACATCGACACGGTTTTCTTTGGCTGGCAGAGTTATCATGAACGACCGGCCCCGGAAGGGGTCAACAGCACACACACGTAGTGGGGCCTCGCCCCGGGAGTTGACAGGATGTTTTCCAACATCGGCCCAGTACAGCTGCTGATCGTGCTCGTCATCGTACTGGCGATCTTCGGCACCAAACGCCTGCGCACGCTGGGTTCGGACCTCGGCAGCGCCGTGAAGGGTTTCCGTTCGGCGATGAGTGAAGCCGAAAAAGAAGACACCGCCGATAAGATCTCGAAGTCGCCCGAGAAGGACGCGGACTTCGACAACACGCCGGCCGAAGAGAGCCACAACAAGCACAAGACCTGAGTCGTTCAGACATGTCCGGGGTCGGCTTTTCGGAACTTTTGCTCCTGTTCGTCATCGGGCTGATCGTGCTGGGGCCCGAGCGGCTGCCGCGCGTCGCGAATCAGCTGGGCACATGGCTCGGCCAGGCACGCCGCATGACCCGCGTGATGAAGCGACAGCTCGAGGAAGAACTCGACCTCGACGGACACCAGACGCGGATCCAGCCCCCGGCAATCTCGCACACACCGCGCGACGACGACAGCTTTTCGCCGCTGCACGAGACCGGGGCTTCCGTCGCCGAAGAACCCGCGCCGGAGCCCGCCGCGATACCGCCCGCCGATAACGGCGAAGAAACTGATTCCGGAGACAACAAAAAGAGCGCGTGAGCGAGAAGCCCGACAACGAGGAGGAGAATCTCGCCGAGGGCACGTTGCTGTCGCACCTCATCGAATTGCGCAGCCGGTTACTGAAGGCCGTCGCAGCGATCGTCATCGTCCTCGTGCCGCTGGTGCCGTTTTCGCAACGCATATTCGAGATCATTACGAAACCGCTCAGGGCCGTCATCCCGAGCGGTCAATTGCTCGCGACCAAGCCACTGTCGCCGATCTTCACGCCGTTCAAGGCCGTGTGCCTGGTCGCTATTTTCCTTGCGATGCCTTACGTGCTCTACCAGGCATGGGCCTTCGTCGCACCCGGACTGTACCGGAAGGAGAAGCGCTTCGCGCTCCCGCTGCTGGCGACGAGCATCTTCCTGTTCTACGCCGGCGTCGCATTCGCTTACTTCGTCGTATTCCCGCTCATCTTCGGCTTCGCGGTGACCTTCCCGTCGGACACGATCAACGTCATGCCCGATATCTCCGAGTACCTGGATCTCGCGATCACACTCGTGCTCGCCTTCGGCTGCACGTTCGAAGTCCCGATCGCGACGGTACTGCTCGTCATGACCGGTATTACCACGGTCGACAAGCTCAGCAAGGCGCGGCCGTATGTCTTCCTGATGGCGTTCGTCGTCGGCATGTTCCTGACGCCGCCGGACGTGTTCAGCCAGACCCTGCTCGCGATCCCCGTCTATTTGCTGTACGAAGCCGGCATCGTCATGTCGCGTATCTTCGTGAGGAAACAGGCGGAGAGCGCCGCGGCCACGACGGAAAACCCGTGATGCCTCCGGGGGCCGTTCGGCGGTCCTGCGAAGTTTCATTCGGTGATTCATTCAGCGGTTCATTCGGTGGTGCGAATGGTAGAAAGTTACGTATGAAATGTTGTTAAATGCAGGGTCCGACCTGAACGCTATGCGCGGCACACGCCGGAAACCGGGGGAATGTGAGAACGAGTAATGACTGACGGCCCCGCCGCCACGTCGCGCGCGGGCCAACGAGAAGTGTTCGGGCACCCTCGCGGCCTGTACACGCTCTTCTTCACCGAGATGTGGGAGCGCTTCAGCTTTTACGGCATGCGCGCGCTCCTCATCCTGTTCATGACCGACCAGGTCATGGACGGCGGCGGTCTGGGGCTCGACGACAAGACTGCGACGGCGATCTACGGTGTCTACACGGCGCTCGTCTACCTCTCCTCGTTACCCGGCGGCTGGATCGCCGACCGGCTGCTCGGCGCACAACGCGCCATTTTCATCGGCGGCATCATCATCATGAGCGGCCACTTCGTGCTGGCCATCCCGTCGACGCAGACCTTCTTCATCGGCCTGCTGCTCGTCGTCTCCGGTACCGGCCTGTTGAAGCCGAACGTCAGCGCCGTGGTCGGCGAGCTGTATCCGCCTCACGACCCGCGCCGCGACGGCGGCTTCAGCATCTTCTACATGGGTATCAACGTCGGCGCATTCCTCGGGCCCCTCGTCTGCGGGACCCTCGCCCAGAGCGCCAGCTTCGGCTGGCACTGGGGCTTCGCGGCGGCCGGCGTCGGGATGCTGTGCGGGCTGATACAGTATCGGCTGACCCGGGGCTATCTCGGCCAGTCCGGCCTGCATCCGACGGGGTCGGGCGACGCCGCGTCCGATGCGCGCAAGCGGCGTACGAGCTGGTTCCTGGTCGGAGTCGGCGTCGCGGTGATCGTCCTGGTCACCGCGCTCGGGATCGGCGGGGTCATCCGCATGGACCCGGTGCAAATCTCCGAGCAATCGACCAAGATCATCGTCGGTGTCGCCGTCGCTTTCTTCGCTTACGTACTGCTGTTCGGCAAGATGACGAGCGACGAGAAGAAACGCACGTTTGCATTGATCGTCCTGCTGCTGGGCTGCGCGATGTTCTGGTCCGGATTCGAGCAGGCGGGCAGTTCGCTCAACCTGTTCGCGGATCGCTACACCGAACTGGAAATCGGCAGCTTCCTCATTCCGTCGACCTGGTTCCAGTCGGTCAATTCGCTGTTTATCATCATGTTCGCACCGGTGTTTGCGTGGCTCTGGGTTGCGCTGGCGAGGCGTAACATGAACCCGTCGACGCCGGCGAAGTTCGGTCTCGGGCTGGTATTGCTGGCCTGCGGATTCCTGGTCATGGTGGGCGCTTCGGAGATCGTCGTGGCCGGCAACCTGGCGGCACCGACCTGGCTGATCATGACCTATCTGCTGCATACCTTCGGCGAGCTGGCACTATCGCCCGTCGGCTTGTCGGTGACGACCAAGCTCGCGCCGAAGCGCTACGTCGGCCAGATGATGGGGATGTGGTTCCTCGCGACTGCCCTCGGCAACCTCATCGCAGGTCAGATCGCCGGCAAATTCGACGTCGACAACATTTCGGCATTCCCGCACCAGTACATGAAGATCGTCCTGATTATCGGCGGCGCGGGCCTGGTGATGCTGATCTTCGCGAAGCCGATCAGGAAGCTGATGCGCGGGGTGGACTGACGCCGGCGGCTCGGCGGCCGCGGGCGCGCCGGAACATAGGGAAACACCATGAGAAAAGGTAGTCTGATACTCGTCCTCGTTGTCCTGCTGGTCGCGGCCTGCGACCGCAGCGAACCCGCGGTCGACACGAGCGCCGTGACGGCCCCGGAATCGGCGGAGGAATTCGTCGCGCGCGTCAACAGCGAGCTCGAGGACCTGGGCCGCGAACTGGGCGCTGCCGGCTGGGTGCGGGCGACCTACATCACGTCCGACACCGCGGTGCTGGCATCGCTGGCAAACGAACGCTATGCGGAGTGGCACAGCAGGACCGTCAAGGAAGCCGCACGCTACGACGGCGTCGATCTTCCGCCCGCGACCCGGCGCGCGCTGGACCTGCTGAAGCTCGGCATTTCACTTCCCGCACCCGAAGACCCGGCCGAACGCCGCGAACTCAGCGAGATCGCGACCGACATGACGGGCAAGTACGGCGCGGGCAAATACTGCCGCGACGACGGCACCTGCCTCGAACTGCCGGACCTCGAGGACATCATGTTCCACAGCCGGGACTACGACGAGCTGCTGGATGTTTGGCGCGGCTGGCGAACGATCTCACCGCCGATGCGGGACGAGTATTCCCGCTACGTGGAACTGGCTAACGAGGGCGCCAGGGAGCTCGGTTATGCCGATCTCGGCGAGATGTGGCGCGCCAAGTACGACATGAGTCCGGCCGACTTCGAGGCCGAGACGGAACGGCTCTGGCAGCAGGTCAAACCCCTGTACGAGCAGCTCCATTGTTATGTGCGGGCGAGACTCGGGCAGGTGTATGGCGAGGACCGGGTGCCTCAGAACGGGCCGATCCCGGCGCACCTGCTCGGCAACATGTGGGCCCAGGAGTGGGGCTATCTCTACGACATCATGGAGCCCTACCGCGGGGTCGCCGACTTCGACGTCGACAAGACCCTGCAGGCGAAGAACTACTCGCCACAGCAGATGGTGCGCTCGGCCGAGAGCTTCTATGTCTCGCTCGGCATGCCGCGCCTGCCCGACACGTTCTGGGAGCGTTCCATGTTCGTGAAACCGGCGGACCGCGAGGTAGTCTGCCACGCCAGCGCCTGGGGACTGGACGGCGGCAAGGACCTGCGCATCAAGATGTGTATCAAGCCGAACTACGAAGATCTGAAAACGATCTACCACGAACTCGGACACAACTTCTATCAGCGTGCATACAGCGATCAGCCGCCGCTTTTCCAGGGCGGCGCGCACGGCGGCTTCCACGAGGCGATCGGCGACACGATCACGCTGTCGATGACGCCTCAATACCTCGCCGAGGTGGGATTGATCGACTCCGCCGAGGAATCGCCGAAGGCGGTCCTCAACCGCCAGATGCAGATGGCGCTCGACAAGATCGCGTTCCTGCCGTTCGCGAAGATGATCGACGAGTGGCGCTGGGCCGTGTTCTCCGGCAAGGTCGCCCCGGCCGACTACAACAAGGCCTGGTGGGAATTGCGCACGCGCTATCAGGGCATCGCGGCGCCGGTCGAAAGGACGGAAGCCGATTTCGATCCCGGTGCGAAATACCACATCCCGGCGAATGTCTCGTACACGCGTTACTTCCTCGCCCGCATCCTGCAGTTCCAGTTCCAGCGTTCGCTGTGCCGGATCGCCGGGCACGGAGGCGACCTGCAGTCCTGTTCCATCTACGGCAGCGAGGAGGCCGGCCGCAGGTTCTACGAGATGCTCGAGGCAGGACAGAGCGCACCGTGGCAGGATACGCTGGAGAAGCTGACCGGTACGCGTCAGATGGACGCCACCGCGATCATCGACTACTTCCAGCCGCTGATGACCTGGCTCGAGAAGCAGAACGCCGGCCGCAGCTGCGGATGGTAACGGGAACGAATCGAACGAGCGGCCGGTAGCGGTCATGCAGGACTTCGAAAAACTCGGTGCTTTCTATCTCGGCAGACAGGCCGGTGCCGACCCTGCCGGCGGCGAACTCGTCCTCTACGACGCGAAAGACCTGACCACCCACGCCGTCATCATCGGCATGACGGGCTCGGGCAAGACCGGGCTCGGCATTTCCATCCTCGAGGAAGCCGGGCTCGACCGCGTGCCGGTGATCGCCATCGACCCGAAAGGCGATATCGGCAACCTGCTGCTCACGTTTCCGGAGCTGCGGCCCGGCGATTTCCGGCCGTGGATCAATCTCCAGGCCGCCGCCGACAAGGGCCAGACGCCGGACGAGTATGCCAGCTCGCAGGCAGCGCTATGGAAAACCGGCCTCGGCGAATGGGGCCAATCCGGCGAACGTATCGGGCGCCTGCGCGACAGCGCCGAGCTCGCCATCTACACGCCGGGGAGCGGTGCCGGCCTGCCCGTGTCGGTACTGAAGTCGTTCGCGGCACCGGGCCGGGCGCTGCTGGACGATGCCGACCTGTACCGGGAACGCATACAGGCGACCGCGACGGGCATCCTGACGCTGCTGGGCGTCGACGCCGATCCGCTCGTCAGCCGGGAGCACATCCTGTTGTCGACGCTGCTCGACCACGCCTGGCAGGGCGGCAGGGATCTCGATGTCGCGGGCCTGATCGCCGAAATTCAGGACCCGCCGGTCACGCAGGTCGGCGTCATGGCCGTCGACGCCTTCTTTCCCGCGAAGGACCGCTTCGCGTTGGCGATGCGCCTGAACAGCCTGCTGGCGGCGCCGGGATTCGACGTCTGGATGCAGGGAGATGCCCTGGACGTAAAACGACTCCTGCACACGAGTGCCGGCAAGCCGCGGATATCGATCATGTCGATCGCACATCTCGACGATACGCAGCGCATGTTCTTCGTGTCCATGTTACTCAACGAGCTGATCGCATGGATGCGCGCACAACAGGGGACCTCGACGCTCCGCGCTATCCTGTACATGGACGAGATCTTCGGCTACATGCCGCCGGTGGCCAATCCGCCCTCCAAGAACCTGTTGCTGACGCTGTTGAAACAGGCCCGGGCCTATGGCCTGGGGCTCGTCCTCGCGACTCAGAACCCCGTCGACCTGGACTACAAGGGACTCTCGAACACCGGCACCTGGTTCATCGGCCGACTGCAGACCGAGCGCGACAAGGCCCGCGTGCTCGAGGGGCTCGAGGGCGCCGGGCAGTCCGATTTCGATCGCCAGGCGATGGAGCGCACGATCGCCGGCCTCGGCAAACGGCGCTTCCTGCTGCACAACGTGCACGAGGACGGGCCCGTCGTGTTCGACACGCGTTGGGCCATGTCCTATCTCGCGGGTCCGTTGACGCGCGACAACATCCGCACACTGATGTCGGCACAAAAAGACGCGGCTCCGGAAACCGCGGGTCCCGCGCCCGGGCCGATCACCGCCGCCTCCCGACCGGCGCCGGCCTTGCCTCCGTCGATCGGGCAGGTGTTCGTGCCCGGCGACGGCGAGGGACTCGTCTACCGACCGCGGCTCGCCGCGGCCGCGGAGCTCGGGTTCTCGGACAGCCGATACGGAATCGACGAACGGCGTAGCCGGCTGTATACCGTGGAGTTCGACGATGGCCCCGTGCCGGTCGACTGGGACCGGGCCGAGGCGGCCTCGTTCGGCGTCGGCGAACTCCGGGATGAGGGTGTCGCCACCGCCGGCTTCGCGGAGTGTCCGGCCTGCGCGAGCGACCCGGCCAGTTACACGGCCTGGAATCGCGATTTCAAGCGCTGGGTGCGACAGCACGAAGCGGTCAACCTGTATCGCAGCAAACGCTTCAATCTCACGTCGGAGCCGTCCGAGTCCGAGGGCGAATTCCGGGCCCGCCTCCAGCATGCCGCCAACGAGAAGCGGGACGGGGAGATCGACAAGCTCCGCAAGCGCTATGCCGGCAAGCTGGCGACGCTGGAAAAACGCCTGCAGGGTGCGGAGCGCGCCGTCGATCGCGAGAAGGAGCAGGCCACGAAGAAGCGACTCGACACGGCGGTTTCCTTCGGCACCGCGATACTCGGCGCGGTGCTCGGCAGGAAGCGCCTCTCGAGTACGTCGGCACGCGGTCTCGGTACCGCGATGAGAAGCGCGAGCGGCGCCCGCAAGGAAGCGGCGGATGTGGAACGCGCGGAGCAGAACGCACAACAAATCCGCGCCGACATCGCGGCGCTCGACGCCGAACTCGAGAGGGAGGTCGCGGCGCTCGACGCGGGTTTCGACGCGCAGTCCGAGCCGCTGAAAGAAGTCGTCGTGCGGGCGAAGGTTGCGGACATCTCCGTGCCCCTCCTTGCGCTCGCGTGGATGCCCTATCTCACCGACGCCGACGGCCGACTGCGGCCTGCCTGGCGTTAATCTCCCACACAGGCGCCGGCGTAAGCCTTGTCCGCCCCTGCATTCTCGAGCTGGCACTCGTTGTCGTAAGTGACACCGTCGAGCCCGCACACCGGCGCATAAACGCGCGGACAATTCTTGCCCAGTTCCTCGCACATGCCGGCGTACTCGATGCGCACGCCCTTGCGTTCGGCCTGGCAGGCATTGCCATAGGTAATGCTGTCCGAGCCGCAGACCGGTACGAACAGGCTGGGGCACGGACGCACGTTGCAGATGCCTTCCGTGAACTTCGTGAAGCCGGCCTTCTCGGCGGTGCACGCGTTGTCGTAGGTGACACCGTCCTCGGCGCACACGGGCGCGAAAACCTTGGGGCAGTTGTCGACGTCGCATATGCCCTTGCTCTGCACCGGTACACGCTCGGCATCCGCGTCGCAGCGGTTCAGATAGCTGCGGCCGTTCACGCCGCAGACCGGATCCTGGATGCTCGGACAGCCATTCGCGGTGCAGGCACCGAGACCCGCCACCTCGACGCCGGCCAGGCCCGCGAAGCATTCGTTGATGTAGGTCGTGACGTCGGCGCCGCACACCGGATCGAACTTGTCGCTGCAGCCGGTGGCGCCCGTCGGGCATATGCCCCGCCTGGCGATCTCGACTCCGGCGGCTTTTGCCACGCAGTCGTTGCTGTACGTCTGACCGTCGGCGCCGCAGACCGGGTCGTACTGCATGGTGCAAGCCGCTTCTTCCGCGGGAGCCTTGCCTTCAACGGCAGAAGATTCAGCGGCGAAGGCAACGCAGGTCGGCAGCAGTGCCGCCAGCATCGCGATCGTGTAGCGGTTGCCGGCCATGACGAATTGGACCCGGCCGGCCGCCGCAGTTCCCTCGTGCCGACCGATGCGTTGCATCTTCCGGCGTTGCGGGATCGTCCTACGGCGCATCGGTCCCGCGGGCCTGCACGACGATCGAGCTGACCGGTACGAGCTCGTAACCGTCCCCGGCGAGGGTTGGTAATTGCGCCTCCAGCATGTCCAGTGTCTCCGGGTAAGGGTGGCCGATCCCTATCGCCCGGCCACGTTCCCGCGCCAGCGATTTGAGGCGTTCGAATTCGTGCACGAGTGCCGGCGAGGAGCGGTCGTCGTCGAGGAAGACATCACGCCGCGCCGCTTTCACGCCCGCCTCTCCGGCGACCCGGAGCGCAACGCTTTCGGGTGTCGTATAACTGTCGATGAAGAACATGCAGTGATGCTGGCGGATCGCTTCCATCAGCCATTCCATGTGTCCCGGATGCCGGGTGAGCAGGCTGCCGCGATGCGTGCTCACGCCGATGGCGAACGGCACCGACC
>JBAUVS010000043.1:0-3376 GCA_049583345.1 Woeseiaceae bacterium | reverse complement strand
GCGGAGAAGCTGATCCGCAAGGCGCTCGACATCGAGCCGGATAGCCCCGCCATCATCGACAGCTATGGCTGGGTCCTGTACAAGCGCGGCCATCCCGAGAAGGCGCTCGAGCAGCTCAAGCTCGCCTTCGACAAGTTCCCGGACCCGGAGGTCGCGGCGCACCTCGTCGAGGTGCTGGCCTCGATGGACCGCAAGGACGAGGCGCTGCAACTGCTGTCCACGGCGGAACAAAAGAACCCGGACAGCGAGTTCCTCAAAGACGTGCGTGAACGCTTTTTCCCCGCCGCACCCTGACCGAATCCGGCGCATCGCCGCGGTCGCGAGCCTCGCGATCCTCGCCGGCTGCGCGGCGCCAAAGAGCGCGATGCTGCCCGACCTTTCGAGCTGGGACGCCCGTACACGCGTGCTCGGCCAGCTCGATCGCTGGGAGTTCGGCGGGCGCATCGGGGTGCGCACGGGCGACGACGGCTTCAACGGCAAGCTGCGCTACGCGCAGGATGCCGGGGCATTCGCGGCGACGGTCAGCGGCCCGCTGGGGGTCGGGACGGTCCGCATCGCGGGCGACGAGCGCGGCGTCGTGCTGACCGACAAGGACGGCAAGCAGACCCGGCTCGAAGACGTCGAAGCGGAGCTGCGCGCCCGCTACGGCTGGACGATCCCGGTCTCCAGCCTGCGCTACTGGGCGCTCGGCATCCCCGATCCCTCGACGCCGGCCCGGACCGAGTTCAGCGACGCGGGCCTGCTGACACATCTGGTCCAGCGTGACTGGACCGTCGATATCTCCCGCTACGACGCGGGTGGCGGGCAGCCCATGCCGGCACTCCTGACCGCGCAGAATTCCGACACCCGCGTCCGGCTCGTCATCGACCACTGGGTGTTCTTCGAGTAATCCGCGCCTTTCCGGGCCTTGCGTTGACACCCCGGGGGCCGGCCCGCAAAATTGCGCCGCACGGGAAGCGCATTGGGGCGTAGCCAAGTGGTAAGGCAACGGGTTTTGATCCCGTGATTCGCAGGTTCGAATCCTGCCGCCCCAGCCACGGGAATCGCGAGGGGTAGATTCGTGGATCTGGCAACAATGGCGGTCTTTTCGGGGAACGCGCACCCGCAGCTCGCCCAGGACATCGCGCGCAGCCTGCATGTGCCGCTCGCCCGCGCCCACGTCGGGCGGTTCAGCGACGGCGAGATCAACGTCGAGATCCTCGAGAACATCCGCGGCCGGGATACCTTCATTATCCAGCCGACCTGCCCGCCGACGGCCGAGAACCTGATGGAGCTGCTGGTGATGGTGGACGCCGCCAAGCGGGCCTCGGCGGACCGCATCACGGCCGTCATCCCGTATTTCGGCTTCGCGCGGCAGGACCGGCGCCCGCGCGCGTCCCGCGTGCCGATCACGGCCAAGCTGGTCGCCAACCTGATCATGGCCGCCGGCGTCGACCGGGTGCTGACGGTGGACCTGCACGCAGACCAGATCCAGGGTTTCTTCGACATCGCCGTCGACAACGTCTATGCCTCGCCGCTGCTGCTCGGCGCGGCCTGGAAGCGCAAGTACCCGGACATGGTCGTGGTCTCGCCCGACGTCGGCGGCGTCGTGCGTGCGCGGGCGCTGGCCAAGCGGCTCGGCGACGCGGACCTGGTCATCATCGACAAGCGCCGCTCGAAGGCCAACCAGTCGGAGGTCATGAACATCATCGGCGAGGTCCGCAAGAAGAATTGCGTCATGATCGACGACATGGTCGACACGGCCGGCACGCTGTGCCAGGCGGCGGAAGTCCTCAAGGAACGGGGTGCGAAGAGCGTCGATGCCTACATCACCCACCCCGTGTTGTCCGGCCCGGCCGTCTCCCGCATCACCGCCTCCGCCCTCGACCAGCTCGTCGTCACCGACACGATCCCCCTGTCCGAGGAGGCCCGCGCCTGCGACAAGATCAGCCAGCTGTCCACCGCGGAACTGCTGGCCGAGACCATGCGCCGCATCTCCGACGAGGAATCCGTCTCCTCCCTGTACGTCGACTGAGACGTCGCACGCGCCGGTATAACCCACCTGCGTCATTGCGAGCGCAGCGAAGCAATCCAGGCTGGATTGCTTCGCTGCGCTCCTCGCAATGACAAGCATTGGCTTGGAGCAGGAGTTGGGTTACTATGCGCGCCCCGGTCGCCATGGTCGCAATGACGGCGGGGATTTTTCTCTAGCAAAATCAATCAGATAACGGAGTTCAGTCATGGCTGAAGAATTCGATCTGATTGCGGAGTTCCGCGAGGACGCGGGGAAAGGTGCGAGCCGCCGCCTGCGTCACAAGGGACTGGTCCCCGCAATCATCTACGGTGGCGGCCGCGCGCCGCGCCTGCTGTCGTTCGACCACAACCGGGTCCTGCAGCAACTCGACAACGAGTCGTTCTACTCGAGCATCCTCAACGTCAAGGTCGGCGAGAAGAACCAGGCTGCGATCCTGAAGGACGTCCATCGACACCCGGCCAGGCGCCAGATCCTGCACCTCGACTTCCAGCGCGTCGTCGAAGACCAGGAGATCCGCATGAACGTGCCGCTGCACTTCCTCGGCGAGGAAGTGGCCATCGGCGTCAAGCAGGGCGGCGGCAAGGTGTCGCACCTGCGCACCGACGTCGAGGTCGTGTGCCTGCCGCGCTTCCTGCCCGAGTATCTCGAGGTCGACATCTCGGCGCTGGAACTCGACGAGATGCTGTACCTGTCGGACATCAAGCTGCCGGAAGGCGTCACGCTGACGGAACTGGCGCAGGGCGCGGATCACGACCATCCGATCGTGTCGATTCACGTCATCAAGGAAGTCGTGATCGAAGAGGAAGTCGAAGAGGAGGCCGTCATCGCCGCCGGCGAAGTTCCCACGGCCGCGGAGGACAAAGAAGGCGCGGAATCGGCCGAAGGCGAGGATTCCGACGAGGACTAGCCCGCCCGGCACAGCCACAGGAAAGACCGCCTGCGGGCGGTCTTTTTGTTTAACATTCGAACCCCATGACGCACCTCAGCCTCATCGCCGGCCTCGGCAATCCCGAGGACCGCTACGAACGCACGCTACACAACGCGGGTTTCCGCTTCGCGGATGCCGTCGCCCGCAAGTACCGCGGTGAGTTCCGCCACGAGAAGCGTTTCGACGCGGAGTGCTGCAGGATCCGCATCGCGGATGCCGAGGTCTGGGTCGTGAAACCGCAGAGCTACATGAACCTGAGCGGCGCACCGCTGCGAGCCGTGCTCGACTATTACCGGCTCGAACCCGGCCGGATGCTCGTTGCCCACGACGAGATCGACCTGCCGCCGGGTACCGTGCGCCTCAAGCTCGGCGGCGGCCACGGCGGCCACAACGGGATCCGCGACGTCATCCGCCACTGCGGTCCCGATTTCATG
>JBAUVS010000042.1:0-1680 GCA_049583345.1 Woeseiaceae bacterium | reverse complement strand
CTCGTCGTCTGCTCCGGCGCCGACCTCGAGATCGGCTGGCTGCCGCTGCTGTTGCGCCGCTCGGCCAACCCGCGTATCCAGGTCGGCAGTCCGGGCTACTTCCTGGCCTCGGACTACGTCCGCAAGCTCGAGGTACCGAAGATCATCGATCGTTCGCAAGGCGACCTGCACCCGCAGGGTAATCCGCACATACAGCTCAACCCGCACAACATCGAGCGTGTGGCCAAGGCGCTGACCGACCGGCTGGCCCAGCTCGACGGTGCAAACGCGGCGCTCTACCGCAAGAACTCGGAGGATTTTCTGCAACGGTGGAGCGACGCAGAGCTCGAATGGGAAGACCAGGCCGCGGACCTCGAAGGCATGCGGCTCGTGACTTACCACACCAGCTTCAGCTACCTGGCGGACTGGCTGGGTCTCGACGTCGTCGCGACGCTCGAACCCAAGCCGGGCGTACCGCCCAGCGGCGCGCAGCTCGCCAGGCTGCTGGAGCAACTCACGCCCAACCCGCCGGCCGCGGTGGTCCGGACGCCTTACGAGAACGAGAAACCCGCGATATGGCTGTCTCAGCGCCTCGGCGTGCCGCAGGTCGTACTCCCGTACACGATCGGCGGCGACGACAAGGTCACCGACCTGTTCACGCTCTACTCCGAAACCATAAGACTCCTGAAGGAGCAATTGAAATGACATCGTTCGAAATCAGCGTCGTCGCCCCGGCCCTCGTCGCCTGCCTGCTCGTGCTCAGCACCCACGTGCCGCTCGGCACCGAGGTGCTCAGGCGCGGGATCATCTTCATCGACCTCGCGATCGCCCAGGTCGCGGGCCTCGGCGTGATCGCCGCGGACACGATGGGCTGGGAGGCGCAGGGGCCGATGGTGCAGATCGCCGCGGTGGTCGCGGCGCTCCTCGCCGCCGGTATTTTGCACTTCACCGACAAGCGCTGGCCGGAGATCCAGGAGGCGCTGATCGGCATCTCCTTCGTGCTCGCCGCGACGATGGGTCTGTTGATCCTGTCGAACAACCCGCACGGCGGAGAACACCTCAAGGAACTGCTGGTCGGTCAGGTGCTGTGGGTGACGTACGCGCAGCTCGTACCCGTCGCGATCATCAACGCACTCGTGCTATTCGGCTGGTTCTGGTTCCGCGAGCGCATGCAGGGCTTCGGGTTCTATGCGTTGTTCGCTTTCGCGGTCACCCAGTCGGTACAGCTGGTCGGCGTCTACCTCGTGTTCGCGAGCCTGATCATGCCCGCGCTCGCGACGCGCAGCATCGCCCGGCGAGGCCCCCGGATCTGGTGCGGATACGGGATCGGTTTCGTCGGTTCCCTCGTCGGATTGATGCTGTCGGTCGCCGCCGACCTGCCTGCGGGAGCCGTTATCGTCTGGTCGCTCGCCGTGTTCGCGCTGCTGTTCGCCTGGCTGAAAAACGCCTGGCCGCAGCGCGCCGCGGGGTGAGCCGAAGTCAGGCTATTGGGCCATTCCGGAGAGCAGTCGGCCTAAGGTTGCAAAGACTTCAGGAGTTCGTCGTCTTCCGCTCGCCAGGCCTCGCCGGCCCGCGTCCTGAGCGCCGACAGGATCTCGGCGGCGCGCGAAGAGTCTCCACGCACGAGCGCCAGCCGCGCATCGAGCCGGTCGAAGTCGTACCGGGCGCCGGCGACGGGACGAACTTCCTCGACCAGCGCCG
>JBAUVS010000041.1:0-1736 GCA_049583345.1 Woeseiaceae bacterium | reverse complement strand
GGCGCGGGGCGTCCGGCGAGCGCCGCTCGGGTCCCCGGCCGGACGTGGCCCTGTTACTGGACGTCGACGCCGAGTACCGGAAACGTGCCGCGGCGGGCACGCTGCCGCGGATCTCGCCGAAACGCTTCAACCCCGACGGCAAGGCCTGGTTGCCGGTCCTGCACGCCGACCGCGCCGACTGGCACTTTACGGCCCTCTATTCGAACACGGCGCGTGCGCATGAACTCGGACGCACGGACGACTGGGTGGTGCTGTACTACTACGACGGCGATCATCGGGAAGGCCAGTGCACCGTCGTCACCGAAACGCACGGTCCGCTGTCGGGAAGCAGGGTCGTGCGCGGAAGGGAGTCCGAATGCCGCGCCGAGGTCGCCTGAGCCTGCCCTCGTCCCGGGCCGGCCGGGTCGCGGCGGCGTTCAGTCGTCCGCTTCGAACTGTTGCAGACCTTCCTCGAGGTAGTCGGCGAGCAAGGACGTGCCGATGAGGTAATCGGCGGTGTGCTCCGTCCAGGTGTCCTCGGCATACTCGATGGCTTCGTCCCATTCGTCCAGCGAATAGTCACCCCGGCCCACCCACATCAGCGACACGAGCGATACCTGCTGGTCGGGCTCGAGATCCTCGATCGTGCTCTTGAGTTCCTGGTAGTACGGGTCTGCACCGAAGTCCGTGGCGACCTGTTTGACCCATTCCTCGTCGACGGCCTCCGGCTCGTCCGGGAACGTCACGTCCTCCCGGGCATGAAACTCGTGTGCCTTGTCGATGATGAACCGTACCGTGTCGCGGTTGAGATCGAGCTCTGCCATGTCGTGATTCCAGGTCCTTGCCGCCCGCCGGCCCTCCCCGGCATCTTGGTTTGACTCGCATTGTAGTGAGAGTTGCGCCTGCAACCGATGCCGGCAATTCGTACAATTACCTAACCCGGGCTTCCCGTGAACGATCCGGGCCAAAGGAGCGAACGACATGCCGGACGAGACGCACAGCCGCCCAACGGACTCTCACCCAACGGATCCTCGCCCAGCGGATCCTCGTCCAGCGGGCCCCGGGGCCCCGGGCCGGACGGATCCCCGGCGTCGCCACGCGTTGCACCAGTTCCCGGGCCGCTTTACCCGGCCCGGTACGGCGCCGGGGGACCTCTCCAGGCCGGCCGGAATGCCCGCGGCACCGTCGGTGCTGTCGCTGATCGACTACGACGCCGGCGAGATCGTCGAGCACCAGGCCTGCACGCTGGCCGAGGCGCGCGAATTTTTCACGAGCCCGCACAGCACGTGGCTGCACGTGCAGGGCGCACCGACCGAAGAACTGTTGCGCGCCGTCGGCGATGCCTACGGACTGCACCCGCTGGCGCTCGAGGACGTCCTGCACACCGGGCAGCGTGCGAAGGTCGAGGAATACGATGGGCAGCTGTTCACGATTCTCGGCGCGCCCGAGGCGGCGGACCAGGGCATGGCAACCGTTCAGCTCAGCCTGTTCCTCGGCGATAGCTGGCTGGTGAGCTTCTATTCCGGACACCAGGATCCCTTCGCAGCGGTACGGGAACGGCTCCGCAACACGGGTTCACGCGTGCGTCGCCTCGGCGTCGATTATCTCTACTACTCCCTGATCGACACGATGATCGATCACGTCTTTCCGCAGATGGAGTATCTGGGCGAGCGGATCGAGGCACTGGAGCTGTCCGTGTTCGACAATCCGAATCGCGCGGCGCTGGACGAGATCCATCATCTCAAGCGGGAACTGGT
>JBAUVS010000040.1:0-3681 GCA_049583345.1 Woeseiaceae bacterium | reverse complement strand
GCTCCCTTGGCGACTGAGTGCAGCAGCGCATCGTGCTCCTTCAATTGCGCCTGCGCCAGCTTGCGCTCGGTGAGTTCCTTGCCGAGCTGCTCGTTGCTGTCCCGCAGTGCCTCGGTGCGCTCGGCGACGGTCCTCTCGAGCTCTTCCTTGTAAGTGGACAGTACCGCGGCGTGTTCGCGCTGGGTAACGGCATCCTTTTCGGCCATGGTGCGCTGCTTCAGCGCCCGGGACAGGAACATCGACAACACGATGAATGCGACGCTCGCCGCCAGCAGGACGATCGCGCGTTGCCAGGTGGACCGCCACCAGCCTTCGAGTGCGCTGTCCATGGGCAGCGAGGCGTTCACCGTGAAGTTCTCGCGCGCGTCCTGTACGACGATGGCGTCGGTTGTGTCGCCTTCGGGCGGCTGGCCGCCGGTAATCTCTCCGTCCGATTCGACCCAGATGCTGGCCGCCGGGTACTGCAGCAACGCGCGCCAGATCGCGGCGGTACGGCGCTGCATGCGCATATCCGTGGAGTCGTCGGCGGCCTGCTCGGCCAGTTCGTTGTAGTCGGCCAGTGTCGTGATGGCCGCCGAAAGCTGCACCTCGACGCGCTCCAGGGCGAATTGCCGCTCGGAGAGAGTGAACGCGCCCGCCAGGATCCAGATGCCGACGAGCGCGCCGAGCACCGGCAGAAACATCAACCGCTCGAGCCGGCGCCGCTTGCGCGACAATCGAACGGTCGACGAGAAAATTCGGTTCAAGGGTTTCGCCCGAAGTCCGATGACAGCGTGACGAAGAACTCGCGCTCGACCTCGGGCCCCGCCGTCTGCCGCTTCGTATCGGTGAGGTTGCGGCCGCTGATTTCCAGGTCGATACGTTCGGTCAATGCACAAGCGACTCGTACGTCGAGCACGGTGCTGGCGGGTACCGGTACCAGCTGCGCCATGCCGGAGGTCCAGTCCGTCGACCTGAAACCGGCGAAGCTGGACTGGTAATACACGAAGCCGTCGACACTCCAGCGGCCGCCGGTCCAGCCGGCGCCGGCTTTTGCAACGTGCCGCGGTGTCGTATCCTCGAAATCGGTCAACGTGATCTCGCGCGGCACGTTTGTATCGAACCGGTCGTCGATGGTCTGGTACTTGTAACTGAACTGCCAGTGCCAGTCCGCCGGCAGTGCACCCTCGATGGACGCCTCGACACCGCGCGTTCGGGAATCGCCCGCGTTAAACGGGACCGCGACCAGTCCGAGATCCAGGCGCATGCCGCCGCTCGTGGCGACGATGTCTTGGCTGCGGCCGACGAATGCACCGAGCCGCATCTTCGCCGCCAGCCCGGGAAGCGCCCGGTCCCAGCTGACTTCGAAATTGTCGACTTTGATCGGATCCAGAAACGGAGTCCCGCCGGCGTAACCGAACGGTCCGAACGGCAAAACGAAGCCGCCCAGGTTCGAAAGACTCGGCAGCTGCACGCCGCGTCCCAGCTGTACGCGCAGGGTATCGGCAGTCGAGACCTGCCACACGGCCGAGAGGTTGAAACTCGGCACGTGCCGCGCGCGGTCCCAGTCGTCGTTGCTCAGCCCGTAGCCCGGCGGAATCGAGCCGCTGCGGCCGAGCATCCAGTGGTCCTCCCGGGCCGCGCCGGTCAGGGTCAGATCCGGCCTCAGCCGCCATTCCAGCATTCCGCCGAGCGCGACGACGTGATAGAACACGTCGGCACCTTCGATCGGCGTCGTGGACATCGAGCTGTTGCGGTATTCGGCGGACAGACGCATCGTGACGTCGGTGCCGAGCTTCGTGATGTCTTGCAGCTGTGCGACCGTGACGCGGTTTTCGAAATCTCCGAACGGCGGCGAGACATCGTCCTGGACCAGCTTCGAGTGGATCCGGTTGGAGTACACGTTCGCCTGCAGCAGACCGAGACCCGTGTCCGCTGCAACGTGTCCCGCGATCGAGTCGGTCTCGTAGTTGTTGCGCAAAAGGATGCCGAGCACGTTGAATTCCGACTGCTGGACGTCGTTGTAAGAGGCGTCCAGCCCGATCCGTACCCGGTCGGTGACGTCGACGCCCGCATTGAGCGTGACGGCGTTGCGGCCATCGCCGTCGCGCACGCCGGCCTCGGTAGGCATCAGCGGCGTGGAATAGCCGTCGTCTTTGCGATAGCCCGCGGTCAGGCGCACGCCCGCCGACTCACCGATGTGCCAGGTCGACACCAGCGAACCCTGCAGCAGTGACTGGGTGCCGGCGCTGAGCGACGCGGAAGCCACGTCGTCGTTTACCGGATCGTAGGTGACGATGTTGATGACGCCGCCTGCGGCATTGAAGCCGAACAACGCGCTGTTCGGCCCCTTGACGACTTCGATCTGGCGGATGGCGGCGAGCTCCACCGGCACCGTGCTCCACGGCGTGAAACCGTAGTAATCGGCGTAGACCTGGCGGCCGTCGACGAGCACCAGCAAGCGCGGCGTATTCGGGCTGTCGTAGCCGCGCACGGCCACGTCGGTATGGGCATAGCTGGTGTGCAGCACGTCGACACCGGCGACCTGCCGAAGGACTCCCGGAATGTCGCGGGCGCCGGAGCGGCGGATGTCTTCCTGTGTGATGATGATCATCGTCGCGGCGACTTCGCTCTCGACCTTCGGCGAACCCGTGGCGCTGGCCGTGACCGGTTCGCCGAACAGATTCTCGAGCGCCTCGTAGTCGATCGTCGTCTCTCCGGCCGCCGCCACCGCGGGCGTCACTGCAATCACAATTGCCGCCAGCAACACGGCCATGCCGTGACGCTCTTTCATGTATGGAGTCATAGGCTTCAGATCTCCGTAATCATGACGCGGAACACGGTCGAGAATTTGATGTTGCTCGCCTCGGCCGCCGAACGACTGACGAACACCTCGACTTTCGGCCGGGAGCGCACGCCGATCGCGCAGCTGCCGTTTCGCACCTGTTCGATGTCGGTGGTTACGCAGACCCTGGGCGTCGGGCCGTCGGCGGTCGGGCGCGGCAGCGCATTCGGCTCCATGAATTCGGTGAGGAAGAAGAGGTCGACGTCGGCGCCGCCGACGTCCTTGAGTTCGACCATGACCGGCGACAACTCGAGCGCCCCGATCTTCAGGCCGCCGGACAGGATGTCCCGCAGGTTATTGGCCTCCCGGACAGAGCGCGGACTCTTTTCCGAATAGACGATGCCCACCCTGACCGGGCCGGTCAGCGGATTCGATACAAAGCTCAATGCCCGTGCCGCGATCTGCACGTCCGTGCGAGTGAGATCGGCGCGCGCGGGCGCGGCGAATATGAGACTCAGTACGGCCAACACGGGCAGGCACCACAATGCCATCCGCCGCACAAGCTGCGGACACGCAGTACAGTCGTCAGCATGATTCGACATTTTTGGTGCGATACCTGGATTTACCATCCACCGGCCCGCGGATGTCGAGGCTCCCTGTTGCCTCCTTCGCGACATAATATGCAGCGGCAGCCCGAGATTCCGTGATGCAGTGCACGCAACAGGTAACTGCGGACCGCATTTGGATTGTGTTGCGGTCGTATGCCCGACGCTTGTGGCGGATTACTGCATGAGCCCGGCCGAAAGCGCGAGCACCGCGACCATCGGCATGATGGATCGAGCCGGGTTCAATGAGAAATCGCGAACAGCCAGGCGCCGACGACGGGACCGCGCGGGCCGTGGCCGCTGGCTTGCGCC
>JBAUVS010000039.1:0-4716 GCA_049583345.1 Woeseiaceae bacterium | reverse complement strand
AACAGCTGCGTCGCAAGCCGCTCCACGACCAGGCCGATCAGGAGTGCAATCAGATTCATCGTTTTCAGGTCGCCCGTGTGCCCGGCACCGGCTCGTCCGGACGAACCGACCGGGCGTCGAGTCCATCATACAAGCGAAGCCAGTCGAAAGCAGGACCCGGGTCCGTTTTGCGGCCCGCCGCAAGGTCGGAATGGGCCGCGATACGGCGTACCGAAAGACCATCGTACGAATCCAGCAGTGCGGCCACGACCTCGATCAGGACCTCGTACTGCGCAGCGGTGTAAGGCGTCTCGTCCTCTCCCTCCAGTTCGATGCCGATCGAAAAGTCATTGCAGCGAGAGGCGCCACGGAACTCGGACTCGCCCGCGTGCCAGGCACGCCTGGTAAACGGCACGAACTGGACGAGTTCGCCGTCCCTGCGGATCAGCAGATGCGCCGACACCTCGAGGCCCCGGATCGTCCGGAAATACTCGTGGCTGTCCCAGTCGAGGGTATTCGTGAACAGGCGTTCGATCCCGGGTCCGCCGAAATTGCCCGGCGGCAAGCTGATGCCGTGCAGCACCAGCAGCCCCGGTACCGCGCCGGCCGGCCGCGCGTCCTGATTCGGGCTCGGGCACTGGCGGGCCGGCGCCATGAGGCCGGTCGCAGTGTCGACGCGAATCGTGCTGTCGTGCATCGGTTGCCCCCGTCCGGAAGAAGAACGATAGTCATGGCTGCGGCCGTTGACTGTCAACGGCCGGCACCGGAACGAGCCCAGCTTATGCCCGTTACCCGACTCCACGTCGACGACGAACTCGCCAGCGGCCGACGCGTGACGCTCGGCGCAGCGCAGGCGCACTACGTCGGCCGGGTCCTCAGGCTGCGCAAGGGTGACACCGTGATCCTGTTCGACGGGTCGGGCACGGAGTTCGACGCCGTCGTCGAGAGGATCGGCAAGGACTCGGCCGAACTCGCGATCGGGACGCGCAACGAGACACATACCGAGTCCGTGCTCCACACCCAGCTCGTGCAGGGCATCGGCCGTGGCGATCGCATGGACTTCGTCGTGCAGAAAGCGACCGAACTCGGCGTGAAACGCATTACGCCGGTCATGACCAGGCACGGCGTCGTGCGCCTCGATTCCCGCCGGGCGGCCGGCCGCCGCGCGCACTGGCAGAGTATCGCCACCAGCGCGTGCGAACAGTCCGGCCGGGTCAGGCCGCCCCTCATCGATGAGCCGGTAGCGCTGGACGCCTGGTTCGGCGCCATGACCCGCCGGGCCGATGTCGACCTGATCCTGCGGCCCGGGGCGGACCTGCCGCTCGCCGCGGTCCCGGCCCCCGTCACCAAGCTCTGCCTGCTGATCGGGCCGGAGGGCGGCTTCAGCGACGCCGAATACGCTGCCGCCGCCGCCGCGGGATTCCGCGCCGTGTCGCTCGGCCCGCGCATCCTGCGCACCGAGACAGCGGCCCTGGCGGCACTCGCTGTCGCACAGTCGCTGTGGGGCGACCTCGGCGGATGACAGCAAGGCGTGGACCGAGGTCTATCGAATCGAGGCGACACCGTGGCAGGCCGGTCCTAGTCCAGCACGAAGGTAAACCGGGTCAGCAGGTTGCGACGACACACCGGATCTTCGCTGGCGAGCGGCGCCGCCTGCCAGTCGGCAATCGCGCTGACCGCGGCGTTGCCGAACTTCTGTGCCGGAACTTCGGCGAGAATCTTCGGGTCGCTCACCCTCAGATCGTCGCCGAGGTTGTACCCGACGATGACTGCACCGATGTATCCCGCGATGCGCGCCTCCTCGGGATACTCGGGCGGCTTCCGATTCGACCACTCGATTTCACCGCAGCGCTCTTCGGATGAGCTGTTGCTCTCGAAGATCGGCGGCATCGGTGCCGCGCCCTCGGTCGAGTCGGCCGGTAACCCCTTCGAATTTCGAGTGCGATAGGCGGCTTCCGCGGCTGCGTCCCAGGCCAGGATTTCCGCAAGCAGCGGATCGAAGCTTGCGATGTCCTTCTGCGGCGGGAACAGGCGCCGTGCCCGCCGGAACTCCCGGTGGGCGGCGAGAATCTGTCCCTCCGTCCGGTTCGCCGGGATAATCCTCGCGGCGCCGCCGATCAGGATCACCTGCGCGAGCGCCGCCAGATCGTCCGGCACGGCAGCCCTTATCACTGCCTCCGTGCTCGCGGCGCTCTCGATGGCATACGAATAGCGCCGGGCCGCAAAATCCTCGGTCGTCAGCGAAATCCAGATGTTGGCGAGATCGATACTGCCGTCCGACAGCTCCTGCGTGCTCGCCTTGAGGGCTTTCCGAAAGTCCTTCAGATCGCCCCATCTCTGCCGGCTCGTCTGGTATGCGGCATACGCGAGAAACAACCGGAGTTCGGCGGAAGGCAGGTCGGCGACGCCGGATTGCTGTAGCGCATCGGCACGGCGCAGGGCCGGCAGTGCCGCGCCGGCGTCCCGGTACAGTTGCAGGCGCCCGAAGTTGAAGGCCAGGATCGCCGTGGTCTGATCGTCACGCAACAGCTGTTCCGAAGACTGCCACGCGGCGCGCGCATGCCGGATCGCGCCGTCCGTGTCCCCGGCCTTCGATGCCTGGCGATAGGCGCGGTACTCGACGAGATAGACAGGATCATCAGCGTCCGCGGCATCGGCAATCTCGACAAGCTGCAACAGCACGCACACCAGGCACAGGTTGACCGGCCTGGCGAAGCGTCGACCGGCCATTTCGCTAAGCCTGGATCGACTCGCGGACGAGCATCGCCTCGAGCTTCTCCAGATTCGGGATCAGCGGGAACTCGTTGATCATCTTGACCCGGCACAGGACCGGCGCGTCCTGCGGCCAGCCATCGGTCGTGTGCAGTTTCAGCACGTCCCGGTTGACGCGCACGAGTTGCGGGAAACCCTGCGTCACCACGCCGAAGAAACCGGTCTTGAGCTGTCCGGTGCTCGCGTAGAAGACGACGATTCGCGTGCGGCCGGTCGCCGCCGGCACGGCCTTGCCGATCGCCCCCTCGAATGACACGACGGGCAGCTGGCGGCCGTTCCAGTTGACTGCGCCGAGCATCCAGTCATGCGCGCCGGCTTCCTTTTCCGGCGTCGAGAATCGCACGACCTCGGCGACACAGGCGCGCGGCACGATCAGGCGATCCTCCGCGAGCGGGACGAGCAGGCTGTAGAGTTCGGACTCGGTCTCGCTCATGTCAGCGCGATCCCCCGCTCCTCCAGCAGACGGCCGATCGCCTCGAGGAGCTGCGAGTCCTGGTACGGCTTGCCGAGGTAGTCGTTGACACCGAGTTCGATGGCGCGTGCACGATGCTTGTCGCCAACACGCGAGGTCACCATGATGATCGGCACATCCGCGACGCGATCGTCGTTGCGCACGTGCGACGCGAATTCGTAGCCGTCCATCCTCGGCATCTCGATGTCCAGCAAGATGATGTCGGGCTTGTGGTCGGCGAGAACGCTGATCGCGTCGAGGCCGTCCTTCGCCGTCACGACGCGCATGCCGTTGCGCTGCAGAAAGCGCTCGGTCACGCGCCGGACCGTGATCGAATCGTCGACGACGAGGGCGAGCGGCCGGTCGTCGGTCGGCGTCGGCGCCGCCTTCTTGAGTTCCACGACCGGCGCACCGCCACGCACGAGTGCCGCGATGTCGAGGATCAGCACGATGCGGCCGTCGCCGAGGATCGTCGCACCGGAAATTCCGCGAATGCTGGCGAGCTGCGGACCGATGGTCTTCACGACGATCTCGCGGCTCGCGATCATCTCGTCCGTGAGCAGCGCCGCCGAATAGTCGCCGGCCCTGACCAGGATGACCGGCACGAAGGGTTCGTCCGCCGGCAACTGCGCCGCCTGCCCGCCGAGGTACATGCCGAGATGGCGGAACCGGTAGGTCTGCTCGCCGTATTGATAGCTCGGCTCGCTCTGGCTCAGCAGTGTTTCCAGCTCGGTGCGCGGGATGCGCGCGACGCCTTCGACGGACGGTAACGGCAATGCGTAGATCTCTTCGCCCGTGCGAACGATCAGGGCCTGGGTGATCGCGAGCGTGAACGGCAGGCGGACCGTGAAGTTGGTGCCCTGCCCGGTCACCGACGAGATGCGCAATGAACCGCCGAGTTTCTTGACTTCGTTGGCAACGACGTCCATGCCGACGCCGCGTCCCGCGGCCTGGGTCACTTTGCCGGCCGTCGTGAAGCCCGGCGTCAGGATCAGCTCCATGATCTCTTCGTCGGTGACGTTGCTGTCCGGCCTCAACATCTCCAGTTCGTAGGCTTTGCGCCGGATCGCGTCGACGTCCAGACCCCGACCGTCGTCGGCTACGTCGATAACCATCTCGGTGCCTTCGCGATGCAGCCGGATGGTGATGCGCCCGGTCGCCGGCTTGCCGGCCTTGCCGCGTTGTTCCGGCGACTCGATGCCGTGCACGACGGCGTTACGCAGCATGTGCTCGAACGGCGGTAGCATCTTGTCCAGCACCTGCCGGTCGAGTTCGCCCGAAGCACCCTCGACGGCCAGCTCGGCCCGCTTGCCGGACTCCTGGGCCACCTGCCGTACGAGACGGGTCAGGCGCGGCACATGGCGCTCGAACGGCACCATGCGGGTCCGCATCAGGCCGTCCTGCAGTTCGGCCGTCACCCGCGATTGCTGGACGAGCAGGCCCTCGGCTTCCGTGGTCAGTGTCTGCAGCAGGTCTTTCAGGCTGACGAGATCGTTCGCCGACTCGGCCAGCGC
>JBAUVS010000038.1:0-3019 GCA_049583345.1 Woeseiaceae bacterium | reverse complement strand
GAGGCGAAAACGCCGGACGGCGGCCTGTTGTTCGGCGTCATAGACCAGCAAGTCGTACGGGCGTGAGCAAGACGACAAAGCCGTTGCGGCGCATCGTGACGGGGCATGACAAACGGGGCCGCGCCGTGTTCCGTTCGCTGGATGCGCTTTGCCCGGAAGAGATTCCTTCACGCGATGCGGCATTCGCGACGATCTGGAGCACCGCCGAGGTGCCCGTCGACCTCAACGACGAAACTGACGGGCGCGAGCGTAATGTCGGCCTGACGCTGGAGAGCGGCTCGGTGATCCGCGTCGTCGACTTCTTTCCCGGCGGCGCATCGCCGATGCACCGGACGAACAGTATCGACTACGGCATCGTACTGTCGGGCGAGGTCGAACTGGAACTGGACGACGGCGTCTTCGAAACCTGCCGCACCGGCGACGTCATCGTCCAGCGCGGCACGATGCACCTGTGGCGAAATCCGAGCAGAACCGAGATTTGCCGAATCGTCTTCGTGTTGACGGAATCGAAAGGGCCGTTCGTCCACGACGGCGAACCCCTGCAAGAACTCAAGCCGTAGCCGGCGGCAACCAAGAGCGCGGTATGCGAATCATTGTCACAGGCGCGGGCGGTTTCGTCGGAAGCCGGCTCGTCGCGCGGCTTGCGGATCACGATGTCGTCGCACTCGACCAGGATGCCGGCGGTATCCCCGATTTGCCGCATGTCACGGGGCTTGCCGGCGACCTTTGTGACCCGGCGGTGCTCGAGGCCGCAATGCACGGCGGTTGTGACGCCGTGGTGCATCTGGCCACCGTTCCCGGCGGCGCGGCCGAACAGCAGCCCGGACTCGCCAGGCGAGTCAATGTCGACGCCAGCATGGCACTCGCGGATGCCGCGGCCGGGGCCGGAGAGCAGCCTCGTTTTGTTTTCGCAAGCTCTATTGCCGTATTCGGTGCGCCGCTGCCCGCAAGCGTTGACGACTCGACGCCCGTATCCCCGACGCTGCGCTACGGTGCGCACAAGGCCATGATGGAACTGTGGATTTCGACGCTGACCCGGCGCGGCGCGATCGACGGGCTGTCGCTGCGATTGCCCGGTGTCGTGGCGCGACCGCGCGGACCGTCCGGCATGAAGTCGGCGTTCCTGAGCGACGTTTTCCACGCGATGGTTTCGGGTGAGTCTTGCACGTTGCCGGTGTCCGCGGGAGCAACGAGTTGGCTGATTTCCGTCGAATGTGCCGCAGCCAACCTCGTTCACGCGCTCCGCGCAGATTTAACGAAAGCACCGCCGTCTCGTGCCTTGACACTGCCCGCGCTGCGCGTATCCATGAGCGATCTCTTGTCCGAGATCGCAAGGCAGACCAGTGTTTCTACTGCAGCCGTGTCTTACAGACCGGACAGCGATATCGAAGCAACTTTCGGCGCGCTGCCGCCGTTGAGGACGGATGCCGCCAACGCCCTGGGATTCGACAACGATGGCGACCTGACAGGACTCGTCGCGCGGGTATTGGAATTGCTGGCCCGAAGCGGAAGTCGGCCTCGCGATTTCCTGTTTCGGTCGCCGGAGCGTTGAAGCGTCCGCCGTTGTCGCTTGACAGATCGCCGAGCAATACCTACCGCCGTGCGGCAAAAGCGATCACACTCACCGATTTCGGCGGAAGCGCCACAGCGAAACGGCCTTCTCCTGCAGCATGGACCGCCAGATCGCGCGGAACCAGGGGGTCCGCCTGGCCGAACGTCGGGTGAGCGTCCATCTCGTCTGCCGTAATGATTTTTCCGGACGCCGTTTTCCGTCCTGCGAGCCCCGCGATCACGAGTTTCGCGGATTGGCGCGGATCGAGATTGACAAGCGACAAATGAACGACGCCGTCGGCGTTGCGGGACGCGGACGCGCTCAACGCGGGCAGGTCGGCATCCGCCTCCACATAGTGAGGCGCCGTGACCTCGGCCGGCAAATGCCGCGCGCCCCGATGCACCTGGTACAGATCGAAGACGTGATAGGTCGGAGTCAGGAGCATCTCATCGCCGTGCGTCAGGATCATCGATTGCAGCACATTGACCATCTGCGCGATGTTCGCCATTTGCACTCGATCGGCATGCTGCTGAAAAATGTTGAGTGTCAATGCGGCGATGACCGCATCGCGCAGGGTATTCTCCTGATACAGATTGGAGGGTTGATTTTCGTCTCTTGCCCACCAGGCACCCCACTCGTTGACGGAAAGCCCGATCGTCCTATCGGGGTCGTACTCGTCCATGATCGAAATGTGCCTGGACAGTAGTGTCTCCATCTGGTACGTCCGCTGCATTGATCTTGCCCAATCCTTTTCCGAGAACCCGACAGCCGGGCTCTTGTCCGCCCAGTCGTTGCCCGAAAATGTGTAGAAGTGCAGGCCCATCATCCGGATCAGGCTGTCCTTGTTGATCCAGGCGAGCGGGCTCGATGTGTCATCGCGGTACATCGCCCTCTCGAGCAGTTTGCGTGTCCATCCGTACTGGTCCGAATTCGCATCGGACGCGACGAGCGTGCCGTAACGGTGAAGAACCGCGTAATACTGCCGGTACAGATCCGCGTAGTATTCTGCGCGCATGTTTCCGCCGCAGCCCCATGTCTCGTTGCCGATTCCGATAAACGCCACGTCGAACGGCTCGGGATGACCGTTTTTCGCGCGCTCGCGGCCGGGCCCGCTTCCCTGCGGTGCCGTGAGATAGTCGAGCCATTCTTTCGCCAGTTGCGGCGACCCGCTCGCAACGTTCACCGAGATAAAGGCTTTCGCACCGATCAGTCCCAGGAAGTCGAAGAACTCGTGACTCCCGAAGGCATTCGACTCGGGCTCGTCTCCCCACGCCGTATTGATGCCGACGGGCCGGTCCGCCTGCGGGCCCACGGCATCACGCCAGTCGTAAATTTCCGCGTAACACCCGCCGGGCCAACGGACCACGGGAACGTGGATCCGCCGGAGCGCCTCCACCACATCTTTCCGTATGCCGCGAATATTCGGGATCTTCGAGTCCTCCCCGACCCAGATACCTTCGTATACGC
>JBAUVS010000037.1:0-4470 GCA_049583345.1 Woeseiaceae bacterium | reverse complement strand
GGCGAAAACTCCCGGCGCGAACGCGACGCGGCGCAGCGTGCCCAGCATGCGTTCGCGCCAGAAGTCGCCCGCCAGCCCGTTGGCCGCGAACAGCATGGCCATCAGGATGACGCCGGGCAGGAACAGCAGCGCCAGTGACGGCGCGGGTTCGCTCGGCGGCGGCTCCGTGACCTCGAGGTCGATCGCCGGCGGGAACAGGCGGGGCGCCAGCGCGTCGATGCGCTTGCGCACGGCCACGGAGACCGCCGCAACCTCGGCATCGCTCGGCGCCGCGTCCGCGGCCATGAACTTACCGAGTTCGTCGCCGAACAGCGCATGCACGTAGAAACCGCCGTCGAGCAGGATGCCGGTCACGCTATGGATGATCTCGGGCAGGATCGACTGCGAGGGATTCGTCTTCAGCGTCAGTGTCACGGGATCGGCGCCGAGCAGCGCGTCGCCGAAGCCGGCCGGGATGATCAGCAATCCGCTGGCGTCGCCGGCATCGATGCGCTCGGTGCCCGCCTCCAGCGTGGTCTTCTCGACGGTCAGCAGATCGCCCAGTTCGCCGCCGGAGTACGCGCCGGCGAACAAACCGCTGAGCAGCGACTCGTCCTGGTCGACCACCAGCAGGACCCCATGCGGCTTCGCGCCTTCGCCGCCCATGAGCGACGTGATCAGGCCGCCGATGAACAGCGGGACGAGGATCCAGATCAGGATGGCGGCCGTGTCCCTGCGCCAGCGCGCGAGGTCCTTGGCGAGCGCGGCGAGGACGAAACTCACGGCGTCATTCGCGCAGTTCCTTGCCCGTCAGCATCAGGAACAGCGTCTCGAGGTTCGGGCTGCGCAGGTTGGTCTCGGCGATGCGGCCGCCGGACGCGGACACCGCCTCGAAGACGGCCGGCAGATGCCGCGACGCCTGCGACAGCGACAGCGTGATGGACGTGTCCTCCTGCGCGATAAGGTCGAGATCCGGCAGCCCGCGCTCGACGAGCGCGCGGACGGCCTCCCGGGTCGCCTCGGCGGGGAACTCGCCGCCGAGCTGCAGTATGTCGCGCGCGCCGAGCCTGGCGCGCAGCTCCGCCACGCTGCCCTGCGCGATCAATTTGCCGCGATCGATGATCGCGAGCGAATCGCACAGCCGCTCCGCTTCCTCCATGTAATGCGTCGTGTACAGGACGCAGGCACCCGCGTCGCGCATGGCCTCGACCATGTCGAACAGCCGCGCCCGCGATTGCGGATCGACGCCCGCGGTCGGTTCGTCGAGCAACAGCACCGGCGGCCGGTGCACGATGCCGCAACCGAAATTGAGCCGGCGCTTCATGCCGCCGGAGAACTGTTTCGGCAGCTCCTTCGCCCGGTCCGCGAGCCCGATCGTATCGAGCACCTCGGCAACCCGCGTCTCGAGCGCCGCACCCGTCAGGCCGTACGCCTTGCCCCAGAAGCGCAGGTTGTCGAGCGCCGGCATGTCTTCGTAGAGCGCGAGTTCCTGCGGCACAACGCCGAGCGCCCGGCGCGCCGCCTTGCCGTCGCTCACGACGTCGTGGCCGGCGACGGACGCGTGCCCGGACGTCGGCCTGAGCAGGCCCGAGACGCAATTGATCGTCGTGGATTTGCCGGCGCCGTTGGGGCCCAGCAGGCCGAATACCGTGCCCTTCTCGGCCCGGAAACTGATGTCATCGACGGCGATGATATCGCCGTAGGTCTTGGTGAGTCGGTCGACGACGAGCATGGCCGGCAACGATACCCGAAGTGGCCTTCGAACGCTCGCGGGCTCTGCGTCTATAATGCGCCCTCCCGTCCCAGCCCCGAGGAATCCCGACATGCGCCGCCTGTTCAGCCTGCTTTTCTCCGCGACGGCGATCTCCCCCGCCGCGGCCGCCACGATCGCCATCATCGGCACCGGCGACGTCGCCGGCGCACTCGGCCCCGAGTTCGCCGCGCAGGGTCATACGATCGTCTACGGCTCCCGCGAACCCGACCGTGGCGACGTGCAGTCGCTCGTCGCCCGCACCGGCAACGGCGCCAGCGCGACGACGCAGGCCGATGCCGTGAAGGGCGCCGACATCGTCGTGCTCGCCGTGCCGGGCATGCTGGCGCCCGAGATCGTGAAGGGCCTCGGCGACCTGTCCGGCAAGATCCTCATCGATCCCACCAATCCGCTGCAGCGCACCGAGCACGGGCTCGAACACGGCGTCGACACCTCGAACGCCGAGATCATCCAGGCGCTCGCGCCCGGGGCACGGGTCGTCAAGGCGTTCAACACGCTGAACTACAAGATCATGATCGACCCGGACAAATCGGGCGGGCCCGTCTCCATCCCGCTCGTCGGCGACAGCGATGAAGCGAAAGCGACGGTCGCGAAACTGGTCGAGGGCATGGGCCTCGAACCGATCGATCTCGGCGCTGTCGAAAACGCACGTTGGGTCGAGGGTATGCTGATCCTGTGGATCAACAACCGTATCTCCGGCCGCCAGCCATTCGACTACTACCTGCGGAAAACACGTTGATGACCCTGAAACGAACCCTGACCGTGGCCCGCCTGCTGCTCGTCCTGTCCGCCCTCGGCCTGGCGAGTGCCTGCGGGCGCTCATCGGAACCCGCATCGAAGGCGGCGTCGGAGCCGGCGCCCCGGCGCAGCATCGAAGCCATCGCCGACGATTTCCTCGCGGCGTACCTCGAGCGTTACCCGACATTGGGGACCTACTACTCCATCCCGGGCGCACGCCACGACCGCCTGTTCGACAACTCGCCGGAGGCACTCGGCGCCTGGGAAGACCGCGAAGACGCCTGGCTCGCCGAACTCGACGCGATCGGCGAACCCAAAGACGTCGGCAGCCGCGACTGGGTCAGCTACGGCGTGATGCACCAGCAACTGGAGGGTTCGATCGCGACGCGCGTCTGCCACAACGAACTCTGGCAGGCGAGCACGACCACGGCCTGGTACACGGCCCTGCCGTTCGTGTTCGACGTGCAGCCGCTGGACACGCCCGACCTCAGGCAGCAGGCGCTGACGCGCCTCGGCGCCGTCGCCGGGTACATCGATACGGAGATCGCGAACCTGCGCAACGGCCTCGAACTCGGTTACAGCGCGCCGCGCATTACGGTCGAGGCCGTCCCCGAGCAGGTCCGCGCGCTGCTGAAGCCCGACAACCCGTTCCTCAACATGGGCAGCCGCGCCGACGATCCGGCGTTTGCCAAGAAGGTGCAGAACCTCTTCGACAGCCAGATCGCAACGGCGATCGAGCGCTTCGCAACCTTCATCGAACACGAGTACCTGCCGAAGGCGCGCAAGGACATCGCGCTGTCCGCGAACCCCGAAGGCGCGAAGTGTTATCCGGCGCTCGTGCGTTCATTCGCATCGATCCAACCCTCGGCCGAGGAGATCCACAAACTCGGCCTTCAGCAGATCGCGAAGATCCACGGCGAGATGCAGCAGCTCATCGATCAGAACTTCGGCGGCGGCCCGGTCGAGGATTTCCTGCGCCGCGTGAACACCGATCCGCAGTTCACGTTCGATTCCGAGGATGCGGTGCTGAAATACTCGCAGGACGCGCTCGCCGCGGCCAGGGCGGCGATGCCGCGGGCGTTCGGCCACGTGCCGAAGACGGAGGTCGTCATCAAGCCCTACCCGGCCTATGCCGAGAGCGGCTCGGGCGAATACCACCCCGGCTCCGAAGACGGCACCCGGCCGGGCATCTTCTACATCGCCGTCAAGAATCCGCAACACCGCTCGCGCGCCGCGCAGTTGTCGACGCTGTATCATGAGACGTATCCCGGTCACCACCTGCAGGTGTCGATCGCCCTCGCGCTCGGCGACACGATGCATCCGGTCGCGAAGTATTTCTTCGTCTCCGGGTTCGGCGAAGGCTGGGCGCTGTATTCCGAGCGCCTGGCCGATGAGCTCGGCCTCTACCCCACGCCGATCGATCGCATGAGCATGCTGTCCGACCAGGGCGCGCGCGCCGCCCGCCTCGTCATCGACACAGGCATTCACACGATGGGCTGGACGCGCCAGCAGGCCGTCGACTACATGAAGGCCAACACGGCCTGGGCCAGCGTCGACATCGAGAACGAGATCAATCGCTACATCTCGTTTCCGGGCCAGGCGACGTCCTACATGCTCGGCATGCTGGAGATCCGGCGCCTGCGCACGGAGGCGGAGCAGCAACTCGGCGACGGGTTCGACTTGCGGGCCTTCCACGACCGCGTACTGGGCTACGGCAACATCACGCTGCCGATGCTCGACGAGTCGATCGAGGCCTGGATCGCGGCGCAGAAGGGCTCGGCCAACTAGCGGGCTGTTGATAGAGCCTGCTAGTCTCGCGCGGCCTCCAGCGCATCGCGGATCGGCGTCGCGTCATTCGCGGCGAGCACGTGTACGCGATCCGGCGCGATGACGGCCAGGCCGCGCAGCCCGCAGTCGATAACACCCTGCCCGTCGGCCAACGCCGAATCGCGCAGTGCGATGGAGAGCCGACTGCCGAGTAC
>JBAUVS010000036.1:0-1637 GCA_049583345.1 Woeseiaceae bacterium | reverse complement strand
AGCCCGGCGCCACGCTCGCGGAGACGGACCGTGCGATACAGGCGGCACAGCGTGCGACGACCGGCATCGACGACGTCGATCTGGATTACTCCGTAGCCGGCACGGGGAACCGGCTGGACGCCAACCCTGTGGATGCCGGAGACAACACGGGCACGCTGCACGTCGCGCTCAAACCCGGCGCGGGACCGGCCGCCGAAGTACGGACCATGGACGCGATGCGGCGCGAGCTGGCGAGATTGCCCGGCGTGCAATACGAGTTCGCGAAGCCGGCACTGATGTCCTTCGAGAGCCCGCTGCAGATCGAGATCTCCGGCTACGACCTCGACGGGCTCGCCAGTGTCAGTCATTCCATCGTCGAGGCCATGTCGGCGTCGGACCGGTATGCGGACATACGGACGACCGTCGAACGCGGCAACCCCGAGATCCAGATCCGCTTCGACCAGGAGCGCGCCGCCAAGCTGGGGCTCTCGGTGCGCGACATCGCCGACCGCGTCGTCGCCAACGTCCGCGGCGAACTCGCGACCCGGTATACCTGGCGGGACAAGAAGATCGACGTGCTGGTGCGCAGCGTGGACACGCGCCGGTCGAGTATCGAGGACATCCGCAACCTCATCGTCAATCCGGCTTCGGACCGCCCTGTCACGCTGGACGCCGTGGCGGACATCGTCGTCTCCCTGGGACCGTCGGAGATCCGCCGCACCGCGCAGGAACGCGTGGCGGTCATTACCGCGAATCTCGCCTACGGCGATCTCGGCGCGGCGGCAGCCGAAGCCGGCCGGATCATCGAACGCACCCCGCTGCCCGCCGGGATCTCGGCGATGGTCTCAGGCCAGAGCGAGGAGATGCAGGCGTCATTCCGATCGATGCAGTTCGCGCTGGCACTCGCCATCTTCCTCGTCTACCTCGTGATGGCTTCGCAGTTCGAATCCCTGATCCATCCGTTCGTCATCCTGTTCACGATTCCGCTGGCTCTCGTCGGAGCGGTGCTCGCGCTCTTCCTCACCGGGTCGACCGTCAACATCGTCGCCCTCATCGGCGTCATCATGCTCGCCGGCATCGTCGTCAACAATGCGATCGTACTCGTCGATCTCATCAATCAGCTTCGCGAGCAGGGGCAAGACCGCCACGACGCCATCGTCGAAGCCGGCAGGGCGCGCCTGCGTCCGATCCTGATGACCTCGCTGACGACGGCGCTGGGTCTGCTGCCGATGGCGCTCGGCTTCGGTGAAGGCGCCGAGGTCCGTGCCCCGATGGCGATCACGGTGATCGGCGGCCTGCTCGTGTCCACCTTCCTCACGCTGGTGGTCATCCCGGTCGTCTACTCGCTGCTGGATCGCAAGCGCTGGCCGGCACCGGCCGAGGTCACTGCCGTCGGCGAGCCCGCGCGATGAGGCATACGGAGTTCGCGATGCGCCGGCCCGTGACCACGGTCGTCACGTTCGTCGCGCTGGCGCTCGTCGGCCTCATCGCGTCGCGCCTGTTGCCGCTGGAGAAGTTCCCGGACATCGAATTCCCGGGGATCTTCATCCAGATCCCGTACCAGGGATCCACGCCCGAAGAAGTCGAACGCATGATCACCCGCCCGGTGGAAGAGGCGCTGGCCACGCTGCCCGGCGTCGAACAGATGTTCTCGACCT
>JBAUVS010000035.1:0-1822 GCA_049583345.1 Woeseiaceae bacterium | reverse complement strand
CTCGACGGCCTGTGTCGCGATCTCCTCCGGTGTGACGGGCAGGTGCGGGCTCATCGTCGGCGTATGGATCGAGCCGGTGACCGCGCAGGTGATGATGATCTTGTCGTTCAAAGCGGATTTCTTACCGGTCCACCGGCAGGCCGGCCGCGGCGGCGAAGGCATCGAGGCTGTCGATCAATATCGACACGATCTCGTCGAGCTGCGCCTCGCTGACGATCAACGGGGGACACACCATGAAGTGATCGCCAATGGTACCCCCGCGCGTGCGCCGCGAATAGATGATCAATCCGCGCGCGTAGGCTTCCTCGACGAGGCGGCTGTGCGCCTGCAGTTCGACGGGCAACGGCTCCATCGTCTCCCGGTCGGCGACCAGTTCGAACGCGAGCAGCAGGCCCTTGCCGCGGACGTCGCCGATAAACGGATAGCGCTTCATCAATTCCGTCAGCGCCGTCTTGAGCGTGTCGCCCTGGCGCGCCGCATTGCCGATGAGATCGTTGTCGAGGACCTCGTTGATGACGGCGAGTCCGGCGGCGCAGGCGAGCGGATTGCCTGCGTAGGTGTAACCGTGCGCGAAGCCGCCGTGTTCGATCACCGCGGCGACGATGTCACGGTCGGCGGCCATCGCGCCCAGCGGCGCATAACCCGCCGCGAAGCCCTTGGCCATTGCGATGATGTCGGGACGGAGCCCCCAGTGTTCGCTGGCGAGGAAGCGGCCGGTGCGGCCGGCGCCGGTCATGACCTCGTCGGCGATCAGCAGGATGCCGTACTCGCGGCAGATCGCCTGGACCTCGTGATACCAGCTGTCCGGACCCACCAGCGCCCCCGTCGAGGCGCCGCCGACCGGTTCCATGATGAAGGCCAGCACCGTGTCGGGGCCCTGGCTTTCGATCTCGGCACGCAGCCGCGCCGCGTAGCGCCGGCCGCGTTCCTCGAAGGAGAGCGCGTCGCGATCCAGGTAGCAGGTCGGCGCCGGGATTTTCGGCATCACCCGGATCATGTCCCGGAACGGTTCGACGAATTGATGCATGCCCGTGATCGCGACCGCGCCGAGCGTGGAGCCGTGATAGGAAGGGAATAAGGAGAGGACCTTCCAGCGCTTCTGCTGCCCGGTCACGTAGGCATACTGGCGCGCGAGTTTCAGGCAGCTCTCGACCGCTTCCGAGCCGCCGGAGACGAAGAAGATCCTGTCGAGGGCGTCCGGCATCAGCGATGCCGTCAGCGTGGCGAGCGCTTCGGCCGGCTCGTTCTCGAAATGCAGGCGATAGGCGAAGGTCGCGCGGTCCATCTGCCGCTTCATCGCCTCGAGTACGCGCGGATTGGAATGGCCGATGTTCGACACCATCGGGCCGCTGGAGGCGTCGATGTAGCGCTTGCCATCGACGTCCCAGGCATAGATGCCTTCCGCGCACGCGATGCGCGGGCGGCGGCTCCCGGTCTGGTAGAACAGGTGACTCTCGCTCATGCGGGTCGATCTTCAACCGTCGATCGGATAGCGGTCAAGCAGCGGGCCGAGGGCGTCCTTGAGGGGTTGCAGGTGCGGCTCGAAGTTTCGCCATTGCTCGAGGCCCTCGGTGTACACCGGCTGCCGAACCTGCTCGGAACTGGGCGTGCGGATCGCCCGCTCGGTCTCGTAGAAGCGCAGGCAGGCGTCCTCGAAGGGCAGTCCGCAGTAGTCGAGCAGGCGCCGGATCTGGTGCTCGGTGTCCGCGACCATGTCTTCGTACTGCATCTTGAGGACGCGGCCCGGCAATACCGCGTCCCAGTGATCCATCAGCCGCACGTAGTCCCGGTAGTAGAAGCCGAGATCGCGCAGGCTGTAGGT
>JBAUVS010000034.1:0-6528 GCA_049583345.1 Woeseiaceae bacterium | reverse complement strand
GGCACCATGTCGAACACGACATCGTAGCGCTGCCCTTCCGCGGCGAAATCCGACCGCGTGTAATCGATGAACCGGTCCGCGCCCAGGCGCAGCAGTGCCGCCTCCTTGATCGTGTGGTCGACCACGGCAACCTCGGCGCCCATGGCCTTTGCGATCTGCACCGCGTGAAGGCCGATACTGCCGCCGGCACCGTTGATCAGCACCCGCTGTCCCGGGCGGATCGCCGCGCGCCGCATGAAGTGCAACGCGTTGAGGCCGCCCAGCGGTACGGCCGCGGCGTCGGCATGTTCCATGTTGCGCGGCTTGTTGATTATCGTGTTGCGCTGCGGCACGGCAAGGAATTCAGCGTAGGCACCCATGCGGAAGCCGGCCGTGCCGAAGACCGCATCGCCCGCGGAGAATCGCGTCACGGCCGCACCGGTGGAGACGATCTCACCCGAGAAGTACATCCCGAGAACCTGTCGCCGCGGACGGCGTACGCCGAGTGCGATGCGCAGCGGCAGCCAAAACCACTTCACGGCGTAGCGGAAGCTGCGCATCTCGCAGTCGCCCTTGGTCGCCTCCACCGACTTGACGCTGACGAGGACCTCGTCCTCGTTCGGCGTGGGTGTCGGAACCTCTTCGACGTGCAGCACGTCCGGGCCGCCGTATTGCGTGTAGGTAATCGCTCTCATTGCTCCCCCTCCGGATTGATACAATGGTCGGTACAATGCGCAAATCGACCAAAGCGGCGCTGCTGTCCGGACTCGTGTTTCCCGGCGTCGGACATCTGGTGCTGAAACGATACGTGCAAGGAGCAATCCTGATCATCGTCTCGCTCGTTGCGATGTGGTTGCTCGTCACCGGTACGGTGAATCGCGCGATGGACGTCGTCGATCGCATCGAAAGCGGTGAGGTGGCGATGGACAGCGCGTCGATCCAGGCCGCCGTATCGGATTCCGGGAATGCCGCCGGGTTCACGGCGGAGGACGCCTCCGCGTATGTATTGCTGATCGCCTGGCTCGTCGGCATCGTCGACTGCATCAGGCTGGGCCGCGGGACGGACAAATAGACTCGCGATCTTGGTCAGCGGGATCTTCGTACCTCTCAATTGGCGGACAGTGCGTCTCGCTCGAGCCATTTGCCCCCGACGATCACCGCGTCGATGGAATCGTAGGCTTCGGCGCATTCGAGCGGGTTCTTGCGCAGCAACAGCATATCGGCTCGTTTCCCCGGCTCGATCGACCCCGCGTCGGCGTCGATGCGCAAGGCCGCCGCGTTTTCGACCGTCAGCGCCCTGAAGATCTCCGGAAGCGGTATCCCCGCATCGGCCCATGCCCGGATCTCCCGGTATCCCGCGAGTCCCGGAGGCGCCGCCCACCCGAATCCGCCGACCGCCGTATCCGTCCCGAAGATCAGCTGCGTTCCATCTTCGCGCATCCTCTCGATCAATCGCAGGTATCGTGTCTGAAAGGCGTGCTGCAGGGCAGGCAGGGATTCCGTAGTGGCGCCGGCGGGCAGTGACTGAGCGAACATCCTGAGGAAATCGTCCCGCTGTGCCTGCGCGTCGGTCCTGAGATAGAGGAGGTACGAAGCAGGTACCGCGTGCCGCCAGCCGGGATCGTCGAGTACGGTGGGATCGAAGAGCGAGGCCGCGTTGCGAACCGTGGTCAGTGTCGGCTGTATCCGGATGCCGCTCCGGGCGACGTCTTTCGCGATGCGCCGGTATTCCTCCGTCGGCTCCGGTGCATCGAAAGGCTGCCCGGGCCATTCCCACATGCCGTGCGCCAGTATATCGACACCGACTTGCAGGCCGAATTGATGGCCCGCCGGCGTGGTCGCATGCAGCAGCACCGGAAGATTGTGCTCGTGCGCGATGCGCACGACGTCCCGCATGATTGCGACCGACGGCAGCTGGAAATCCGGCCTCGGGCCGGGCCACCAAAGCGCTTCTTCGTAGTAGATCTTGACGCATCGGCCGCCGGCCGCGAGTACATGAGCTACAGCCGCCTCCGGTGAGTGACGGGCGGCGGCTTCGTCATCGGTCCCGGCCGCGCGATAATGGTCGATCAGGAAACCCGGGTACGCGTCCTCGAACTCGCCGGGCGGAAAGTCGAGCGACATGAAGCCATTCTGCAGGACGATACCCTGACCGCAATGCACCAGGTGCGGATGCTCGGGCGCCGACACGAAGCGTGCATTGGCCTCGGCTTCGGCATTCAGCTCGACTACCGTGGTGAATCCGTAGTACAGGAAGCTTCTTGGCTGCTGGATCATGTAGTCCCGGTACAGGCGCTCGAAATCCCGGGTGTATTTCCTCTTCAAACCGGTCGCGTGATACAGATGAACGTGGCTGTCAATCAGGCCCGGTATCAGGTATCGCCCGCCGGCGTCCACGATCCGTTCGTCGCCGGTATCCGGGGAACCGGAACCGACTTCTGCAATGCGGCCGTCACTGACGCGTATCCATGCATCCGCGACGGGTTCGGCGCCGCGTCCCGAGATCAGCGTTGCATGGACTATCAGGAGCTCCTGGTTTCCGGCGAAAGCCGGCACGGCGAAGCAAAGCAGGAGAAGGGCGGCGGCGGTTCGCATCATGTCTGGAGCGCCGCGAGCTGATCGGCCTGGTACTCGTCGATCAAAGGCTGGATGACCGGGTCGAGGTTGCCCTCGAGGATCTCGTCGAGCTTGTACAGCGTCAGGTTGATCCGGTGATCGGTGACCCGGCCCTGCGGGAAATTGTAGGTCCGGATGCGTTCGGAGCGATCGCCGGAGCCGACCAGCAGCTTGCGCTTCGCGGCCTGTTCGCTGGCCTGCTCGGTGACCTTGATGTCGAGCAGCTTCGCCTGCAGCAGCGACATCGCGCGGGCGCGGTTCTTGTGCTGCGAGCGCTCGTCCTGGCATTCGACGACGATGCCGGTCGGCAGGTGCGTGAGGCGAACGGCCGAGTCGGTCTTGTTGACGTGCTGGCCGCCGGCGCCCGAGGAGCGGTAGGTATCGACGCGCAGCTCGGCCGGGTTGATCTCCTCTTGCTCGACTTCGTCGGGTTCGGGCAGCACCGCGACCGTGCAGGCGGAAGTGTGGATGCGGCCTTGCGACTCGGTCTCCGGCACCCGCTGTACCCGGTGCGCGCCGGACTCGAACTTGAGGCGCGCGTAGATGCCGTTGCCGGTCAGGCGGCTGATGATCTCCTTGTAGCCGCCGTGCTCGCCCTCGCGCGCGCTCAGGATCTCGATGCCCCAGCCGAACTCCTCGGCGTATTTCGAGTACATGCGGAACAGGTCGCCCGCGAACAGCGCGGCCTCGTCGCCACCCGTTCCCGCACGGATTTCGAGGAACACGTTGCTGTCGTCGTGCGGATCGCGCGGGATCAGCGATCGCTGCAATTCGACGAGCAATTGCTCGCGCCGGGACGTCAGCGTCTCCAGCTCCTCCTCGCCCATCGCCCGGATTTCGCTGTCGGCATCGTTCGCCATCTCTTCGGCGGCCGCGATGTCGGCGTCGAGCTTCTCGTAGTCGCGGAACAGCCTCACGACCGGCTCGACGCGCGCGTACTCCTTCGACAGTTCGCGGAAGCGGTCCTGGTCCCCGATCACGCCGGGATCGGCCAGCAGGCCGGCGATCTCCTCGAAGCGGTCGCTCGCGGACTCGAGCTTGTGTCGGATGGATTCCTTCATGCCGGCGGATCAGTCGTCATCGATGCCGAACAGCGAGCGGGCGACCGCGATGATCTCCTCTTCCTCCGCCTCGCCGGCCGCCCGCAGGCGTACGCTGGGATGGTGCAAGAGTTTCTTCATCAGCGACGCCGTGGCGTACTCGATCACTTCGTCGCTGTCGACGCCCTTCTTGAGCCGGCGGCGTGCTTCGCGCAGCACCTCGTCGCGAACGGATTCCGCCCGCTCGCGCAGCGCCGTGATCACCGGCGACACCTGCTTCGCGCGCTCCATGCTCAGGTAACGCGTGATCTCCTCGTCGAGGATGCGGTTGGCGTCGAGCGCCGCCGCCTCCCGGCTCAACTGGCCCTCCTGGATGACCTTCTGCAGATCGTCGATCGTATAGAGATAGAGGTCCTTGAGGTCCGCGGCCTCCCGCTCGATGTCTCGCGGCACGGCGATGTCCACGGCGAAGATCGGCTTGCGCTTGCGCAGTTTCAGCGCCACCTCGAGATCGTTGCGGGTGATGATCGGTTCCGGGCTGGCCGTCGAGGTGATGAGGATATCCGCCTCCGGCAGCGTGCCCTCGATCTCCGAGAGCGGCAGCGCGAAGCCACCGAACTGGCCGGCGAGTCGCAGCGCGCGGTCGACGCTGCGGTTGGCGATGAACAGGCGGCCGAGTTTGCGCGCCGCCAGGTGCCGGGCGACCAGCTCGATGGTCACGCCCGCGCCGACGAGCAGGGCCGTATGCTGTGTGAAGCCCGCGAAGAACTGCTGGGCGAGGCTGACGGCGGCGGAGGCCACCGACACCGGGTTGGCGCCGATCGCCGTGTCGGTACGGACCTTCTTGGCGACCGAGAACGTGTGCTGGAACAGTCGCGAGAGATGCTTGCCGAGCGTGCCGGCCTGCTGGGCCTCGCGGAAGGCATCCTTGAGCTGGCCGAGGATCTGCGGTTCGCCCAGGACCATCGAATCGAGCCCGCAGGCCACCCGGAAGATGTGCCGGATGGCGTCCTCGGAGTCCATGGTGAACAGCGTCTCGCTGAACGCCGGGTCCAGGTGGCGGTCGTCGTGCAGCCAGGCGCGCAGCCGATCGCGGCCGCCGTCGGACGTGACAATATAGAATTCGGTCCGGTTGCAGGTCGACAGGAGCACCGCTTCCTCCACGCCCTCGATCCCGGACAGGCGCGTGAGGGCCCGGCCGACCTCGTCTCCCGCGAAGACGACCTGCTCGCGAATCTCAACGGGTGCCGTGTTATGGTTCAGGCCGAGTATCTGCAGCCGCATAGGCAAGGATTGTAAGCGAACTGTCGAACCAGTTCCTTGTCTGTGATACCCGTGCACCGCAAACTACTCGTGCCGATTCGGACAACCCCTGGGACTGCCATGCCTCACTTTCGTCGATTTACCGTCGTCACGGCGCTTGCGGCGCTTGCGCTCGCCAATCCTGTCGTCGCCGCGGACGATGACAGCGAGGATTCGGCCAGTGCGCACATCGAGCAGGCCCAGATCTACCTCAAGGCCGACGAGTACCTGAAGGCGGTGCACGAGTACGTCCGGGCCGCGGAGATCAGCGACGACCCCGAGGTTGCCCGCATGGCCACGCGGATGGCGTTCGGCTTCGGCTTCAATACGGAGGGCCTGACGGCGGCGCGGCGCTGGTCCGGGCTGGACGAGGGCAGCGAGGAGGCGCTCGTCTATACCGCCCAGCTCGAGTTGCGGGAGGGCGACCTGAAGGCCGCGCGGCGCGATTTCGAGATGCTCCTCGAGAAGGGCAGGCAACCCCCGGACGAAGCCCTGTTGTCCCTGTTGCCCGTATTCGCGGACGAGAACCCGGAGTATGTCGACAAGCTGATGCGCATGCTCGCCAAGCCGTACCCGGAATCCGCGTCCGCCCACTATGCGGTCGGTGCGACGTCCCTGCAGGCCGGCGATTACGAGAATGCCAGGAAGGAAGCGCAACGCGCCTCCGAGCTGGAACCGGACTGGATCAAGGCCAAGCTGCTCTACGGCCGGGCCCTGCTGTTGTCCGGCGACAGCGACAAGGCGATCGACTACACGGCGCGCATCATCGGCGACGATCCGGACCCGGACCCCGACGCGCGCATGGAACTCGCCCTGATGTACATGTCCGCTGGCCGCGACGAAGACGCGCTGAGCCAGGTCAACCAGATCCTGCTCGAACAGTCGTCGCGCACGGATGCGCTCCGCCTGATGGCCATCATCGATTTCCGGCTGAACAATCTCGATGCCGCGGAGGAGGATTTCCAGGATCTGCTGCAGAGCGGCCAATACACGATGGACGCCGTGTACTACCTCGCGCGCATCGCCGACGTCCGCGGCGAGAACGAAAAGGCGATCCAGCTGTATTCCGAGGTCGACGACGGTCAGAACGCCGTCATGGCGCAGCGGCGCGCCAGCGCCTTGCTCGCGTTCGATTCCGACAAGCCGGATCTCGCGCTCGAGCGGCTCGACAAGTTCGCCAGCGACCACCCGCAATTCGCGATCGACATGGTCGTCGCGCGGGCTCAATTGCTCACTTCGCTGGAACGCTACGACGAGGCACTCGCCGATTACGATCGTGCCGTCAGCTATCGCCCGGACGACGAGTCGGTCGCGCTGGGCCGCGCGGAACTGCTGCTGCGCATGGGCCGGCTCGACGACGCGCTCGATTCGTACCGGACGGCCACGAAACGCTGGCCGCACAGCGCCATGTCGCTGAATGCGCTCGGCTACACGCTGGCGGATCGCACCGACGACTATCGTGAGGCGGAGAAGCTGATCCGCAAGGCGCTCGACATCGAGCCGGATAGCCCCGCCATCATCGACAGCTATGGCTGGGTCCTGTACAAGCGCGGCCATCCCGAGAAGGCGCTCGAGCAGCTCAAGCTCGCCT
>JBAUVS010000033.1:0-9799 GCA_049583345.1 Woeseiaceae bacterium | reverse complement strand
ACGATGATCGGCGGCCGCGTGGTCTGGGCGGCCCAGGCACTGGCATCCGCTTGAGAATCAGGCCGCGGCGAACTGGCGCACTCGCGACGCCAGCGTCGCGGGATCCGGGCTTGCCAGGCACTCGTCGGCACCGGCCTCGAACGCGCGGTCGAGGTCGACCGGCTCGGAGTGCGGCGCGAACAGCAGGATCGGTACGGATCGCCAGTAGCGATGACGGCGCACGGCGTCGATCAGCGCGACGACCTGGTCGTCGGCTCGAGCCGATTCGATGACGACGACGTCCGTCGGGAGTTCGTTCGCGACGTAGTCCAGCGCCGCGGGCCCGGCTTCGACCGTTTGCACGGCGATCGGCGAGGCGCGCAACGCCTTCTCCACGCGACCGCCACGGCGGCCGACCGCCAAAACGCAGACCGGTGCGGGCAGCACGCCGGCCGGCAGGTAGCGCCGGAGCGGTACCAGCGACGCGCTCATTTCGCGGCCGTGCTCTTCGCCTTTTTCTTTCGTTCGCCCTGCTCCTGGCCGAAGCACACGCGGTCCCGGCCCGCTTCCTTGCTGCGGTACAGGGCCCGA
Source organism: Woeseiaceae bacterium (assembly GCA_049583345.1). Taxonomy (GTDB): domain Bacteria; phylum Pseudomonadota; class Gammaproteobacteria; order Steroidobacterales; family Woeseiaceae; genus UBA1847. The sequence goes on along the minus strand of JBAUVS010000033.1, from coordinate 9,229 downwards.
TCGGCGCGTTCGAGCAGGCGCGACGGCGACACCGTCTCGTTGCTGCCGCGCACCGCGGCACCGATGCTGATCGTCGTGTGGATGGTCTTGCCGCCGCTGGTGATCTTCATCTGGCGGATGCCGTCGCAGATCCGTTGCGCGATGGCGAGGCACGCCCGCTCGTCGACATCGCGCACGATGACCATGAATTCCTCGCCGCCGTGACGGCAGACGACGTCGTCCGGCCGCACGCAGGCGACGATCGCGCTGGCGGACTTGCGCAGCACGTGGTCGCCGACGCGATGGCCGAACTCGTCGTTGACCTTCTTGAAGTGGTCGAGGTCCGCCAGGCAGATCCCGACCGAGCGGTCGGACCCCGCACATTCCTTCAGGGCCTCGCCGAGCAGATCCATGCCGCCGCGACGGTTCCAGATCCGCGTCAGCGAATCGAACATCGCCTGCCGGCGGGCGCGATTGAGCTTGGATACGAGTTTGGCTTGTGCGTTGCCGAGTTCCACGGAAAACATCTCCCGCTGCGCCATCTCGCCGAGATCGGAGTGCGCCGCGCGAAACGCATCGTCGGCCTTGCGCGGTTTGACGTCCATGACGCAGAACGTGCCGACGGTCGTGCCGCCCGAGTCCTTGATCGGAAAACCGGCGTAGAAGCGGAATTTCGGCTTCTTGCGGACGTAAGGGTTGTCCATCAGGTACAGGTCGTGGAGCGTGTCCTCGACGACGATCTCCTTGCCGGTCGTCAGGACTTCGCGGCACAGGCTCTTCTCGAGCGGCAGCTCGCTGATCCCCCAGCCGGCGACCGACTTGAACCACTGCCGATCGCCCTCGACCAGCGTGATGGCAGCGACGGGCAAATTGAGGGCGCGCTGCGCGAGCCGCGTGATGCGTTCGAAGCGCTCCTCGAGCGGCGTATAGAAGGGATCGACCGCGTGGATATTCGCAAGCTTCAGCGTCGCCGTACTGGCGATCGTGCGGCTCAATCCAGTCTGTTCCACCGGCATCCTCCGGAGAATTTGTTAAAAAGGAACAGGCACTCTAGAAATTTCCGGACGAGGATTCTGTGCGCTGTTTCCGCATGGGCAGGCGGTGGGCCGGCAAAACGACGACGAGCACCCGTCGAGCGACTCTCCGAATCGAAAAACTTCTTTGCATTTGAAAGACTTGAGGGGGAAACGGGAATGTCCTGCCGGAATTGATTCCAATCGGAAAAACAGTATTTCTTGACTTGGACGACCGGGCTGGTATCCGAGCGAAGACTCGAACCTGCGACCCTCGGAGCACAATCACCGAATCGCGCCCTCAAGTCGCCGCTTTCGATGAACCGGTTCAGTCGAGCCGTTGTGTCGCCGGGTTTCCCGCACCCGGCCGCTCGCCTGGAGATGCAAAAGCCAGGGCCTGAATTTGCGCTGGAAACAGAGTGTTTCTTCAACCCAGTGATGTGGGTCACCGAGCCTCGCGCGCGCAACGACTAGTATTTTGTCAAAGACTTGCATCTCAGCTCGCGCGGCACCGCATTCGGCGGAACACCTGCCGCGCGGCCGGACTTTGGGCCATGCGATCGGACCGACTGCTCGTTATCGACGACGAACCGGACATCGCGGCGTTTGTAATCGACGTCGCGGCTCCGATGGGGTTCGATGCCCGGGCCTCCAGCGATGGCGCCGATTTCATGCGCACTTGCGAGTCGCTCCGGCCGACGGTCCTGATCCTCGACCTGCAGATGCCGGGACTCGATGGCGTCGAACTCCTGCAACAACTGGCGAGCCGGGATTGTCGCGCCTGCATCATCCTGATGAGCGGCATGGACTCCAAGGTCCTCGGTAGCGCTCAGCAGCTCGGCAAGGAATACGGCCTGAACATGGTGGGTGTGCTGCACAAGCCGGTCATGATCGAGGACCTGGAGGACATGCTGCGCCAATGCATGGCGTTGCCGCGCGAGGAAGAGTTGACGGCCGAGGCCGTACGTGCGGCGCTGGAGAATGGCGAACTCGAAGTCCATTACCAGCCCGTACTCGAACTCGCAGAGGACGAAGTGCGCCACGACATCGCCGCCGAAGCGTTGCTCCGCTGGCGGCATCCGCGCAAGGGTCTGCTGCTGCCGGGGTCATTCCTCAATGTCATTCAGGCCGCCGGCCTGATGCGGGAGACGACGGACTTCGTATTGCAGAAGGCCATCGAACAAGTCAGCGCCTGGACGCGAAGCAAACTTGCGGGCCGCGTGTCCGTCAATATCGATCCCGAACTCATCGACGACCTCGAATTCCCCGATCGCCTGCTCGGCATGTTGCGACAGTTCGATGTCGCTCCGGCATCGCTGGTGCTGGAGGTGACGGAGCGCGGCGCCCTGACGCACCTTTCCGATTCCATGAACATCCTGACGCGAGTACGCCTGAAAGGGGTCGGCCTTTCCATCGACGACTTCGGCACCGGGAATTCGTCCCTGATACAGCTGCACCGAATGCCGTTCAACGAGCTGAAGATCGATCAGTCCTTCATCGCGCCGATGGCCGGCGACAAGGAGTGCCGGGTGATCGTGAAAGCGCTCATCGAGATGGCACACAGTCTCGGTATGACGGTGTGCGCCGAGGGCGTGGAGACCCGGAAGGTGTTGGCCATGCTGACGGAGCTGCGCTGTGACCGGGCACAGGGATTCCTGTTCTCGGAGGCGCTGCCGGCCGCGGAACTCGTTCGATGGTGCAAAGACTGGGGCGACTCCACGGTTGCCGCGCTCGGCCGCATCCGCCGCTAGACAGCGACGATGGAGTCGTCAGCGACACCCACCAACGAGACGCGCGCGCGACGGCGCCTCCTCCCGGGTCTCGGCGCTCGCATGGCGCTCGTTATGGGAATTGCCGTCGTTGCCGTCGTGTTCGCCGTCGGCTCGCTGACGACATCCGCATTCCGGCACACGCTGGTCACGAACGAGCGGCAGGAGGCCGCCGCCGGTACCCTCGACCTGGCCGAAGATTTCGTTCGCGGCCTGACCGAACTTCGCGAGGATGCGCGGTTCCTCGCTGGAACGCCCCCCATCGCCGGCATTATCCGTGCCACCGACAATAATGGCGTCGATCCCGCGGACGGCTCGGATCTGGAGACCTGGCGACAACGCCTCGCTTCGATCTTCACGGCCCTGATCTCCGCAAAACGGGGTTACGTACAACTGCGCTACATCGGTGCCGCCAATGCCGGACGCGAAATCGTGCGCGTCGATCGCGACCTGGCGGACGGCCGCGTCCGTACCGTGCCCGACAATGCACTGCAATCCAAAGGCGAGCGCGCCTACTTCATCGCCGCGCAAAGTCTTGCGCCCGGTGATGTCTACCTGTCACGCATGGAGTTGAATCGGGAGCACGGCCGGTACAGCCGCCCCTTCCTGCCGGTCGTGCGGGCGGTCGTCCCGGTCTTCGAATCGTCGGGCGCGTTCTTCGGCGCCGTCGTCATCAATCTGGATCTGAGGGTGCCCTTTGCGCGCGTCGCGTCGCGGATAACCGACCGCCGCATGCTGTACGTGGCGGATTCCGGCGGACACTTGCTCTGGGCCCCCGGCGTCCCTCCGGAGTCGTTCATGCGCGACGGGCTGCGCGCCACGCTGACCGACTTCTTCCCCGGCCTCGACCTCGGCATTGGCGCGGGCGAAGCACGCGCACTGACAATCGGCGAAGGCGCCGACCGGCAGGTCCTGACCCTGTACCGGATTGCCGTCGACCCGGCCCGGCCGGACAACGATCTCTACTTCCTGCAGGCGGGCAGCGAGGCCGACATCACTGCGGCTGCATCGACGGCAATGCACAACGCAATTATGGCGGGCGCCGTCGTACTCGGGGTTTCGCTGCTGCTGGTCGCCGCCTTCGCGCGCTCACTCACCGGACCGCTGCGCAAGATGGCCGGCAGCATCGAGGCCTTCGCCCTCGGCGACGATCCTGTCGGGCTGCCCACCGACCGGGGCGACGAGGTCGGCGAACTGGCCCGTTCCTTCCACCGGATGGCGCTGAACATCAGGCAAGGCATGTCGGCACTGACGGAGAGCGAACGCCGGCTCGCCGTGACGCTGGAGGCCGCCCAGGTCGGATTGTGGTCCTGGACGTTCGAGGGCGACATCATCGAATGGGATCCAACGATGCGCAGGATCTTCGGCGTGGCGCAGGATGCCCCTCTCGATGACGTTCGGGGGTCCTGGTCGAATATCCACGAGGACGACCTTCCGGCGCTCGAACAGGCCGTGCAGGAAGCGATAGCCGGCACGGCACCGTTCAACGTATCGTACCGCGTCGTGCACGAAAGCGGCGAAGTACGTTACGTTTCGAGCAGCGGTCACATAATCCGCGACGAGGACGGCAAGCCGGTGAGGTTCATCGGTGCTTGCAAGGACGTCACCCTGGCGCAACGATCGGAGCGCCTCGCTCAGCACGCGCGGGAATTGGCGCGCTCCAATGCGGCGCTCGAGGAATTCGCGCACGTCGCTTCGCACGACCTGCAGGAACCGCTGCGGACCGTATCGAGTTACGTCGAGCTCCTGGCCCGGCGGTACAAGGGCAAACTGGACAGTGACGCGGACGAATTCATCGCCTACGTCGTGGACGGCGCGCGCCGCATGCACACGCTGATCGAGAACCTTCTCGAATACTCCAGGGTCGGCTCGCGCGGCAAGCCCCTCGAGCCGGTGGACATGGCCGCGATCCTCGAGGATGTAACAAAGGGACTCGAGGCAGGATTGCACGAGGCCGGCGCCGAGATCGTCGTCGAGGGCGAATTGCCGCGCGTGAGCGGCGACGCGGATCAACTTCGCCAGCTGCTCCAGAACCTGGTTTCGAACGCGGTCAAGTTTCGCGGCAAACGAAAACCACGGATCCGGATCCAGGCGACCTCGCTCGGTGACGAGTGGCACTTCCGCGTGTCCGACAACGGTATCGGCATAGAACCTCGCTTTGCCGAGAGAATCTTCGTGATTTTTCAGCGCCTGCACAGCCGCGATTCCTATCCCGGCACCGGGATCGGGCTCGCGCTTTGCAGAAGGATCGTGGATCGCCACGGCGGCAGGATCTGGGTCGACTCGATCCCGGGCGAAGGCTCGACCTTCAGTTTTACCCTGCCGAGCGCGATCAACGAATGGGAACGGGACGCAGGTGAAGCCGATGGCCAAAGCCAAAGACGCCGAAATCTTGCTGGTGGATGACAACCCGGCCGACGTCAGGCTGGTTCGCGAGGCACTCTACGAGAGCCGGCTGCGCAACGAGTTGCACGTCGTCGGCGATGGCGAGGAAGCCCTGGCATTCCTGCGGCAGGAGGCCGGTTTCGCCGACGCGCCGCGTCCGGACCTGGTGCTGCTGGACCTCAATCTCCCGAAAAAGAACGGCCGCGAAGTCCTCGCGGAGATGAAATCCGACAAAATGCTGAAGGACATCCCCGTCGTGATCCTCACTACCTCGAACTCCGATCGCGACGTACTGGAGTCCTACGACCTCTGTGCCAACTGCTATGTTCGAAAGCCCGTACAATTCCAGGCGTTCGTCGAGGTCGTGCAGTCCATCGAAAATTTCTGGTTCAAAATCGTGACCCTGCCGCAGGGACGCTCGGCCAGGTGAACGCCGGACCGGTATCGGTCCTCCTCATCGAGGACAATCCCGCCGACGCGCGCCTGATCCGCGAACTTCTGCGTGAAGTGTCAGGCTCGCACGTGGATTTCGTATTGGCGTCCACCCTGAACGAGGGCATCGCCCATCTGGCCGCCGGTGGCATCGACGTCGTACTCGTCGACCTGTCGCTCCCCGACAGCACCGGCGTCGAGACCTGCCGGAGCCTGCAGGACAAGTCACCGACGGTCCCTATCGTCGTATTGACCGGCCTGTCCGATCAAAAGACGGCGTTGAAAGCCTTGCGGCATGGCGCCCAGGACTACCTGATCAAGGGTGAGGTCAACGGTGCCATGCTCTGGCGCGTCATCAATTACGCGATTGAGAGGACGCAGATCTCGCGGGAGCGGGACACGGCACTGCAGGCACTCAAGGTCAGCGAACGGCGCTACCGGGCGCTGTATGACGACATGCCCGCCATCTTCGCCAAGTTCGACGCAGACGGACGTGTCCTTTCCATCAATCGTTTTGGCGCGGACTTCCTGGGCTACGAGACCAAGCAGTTGATCGACGGCGGTTTCCTGTCGAGAGTCGTCGACAACACATCGGCGGTGCGGGACGACCTGGAGAAGTGCATTCGCTGGCGCGGCCAGCCCCTGGTCACGAAATGGGCGGTCAACCACAGCGACGGCCGCCGCATCTGGCTGCGCGCGACGCTGCGCAAAGTCGCCGCCGAAGACGGCGCGGACCGGGTCCTTGCCGCTTGCGAGGATATCACGACCGCCGACATGCATCAGCGCTACCTGAATGCGGTGCTCAACAACATTCGTGACGGCATCATCGCCTGCGACATGCGAGGAAATCTGACGTTGGTCAACCCTGCGACGAGAGATTTGCTGCCCGACCTCGACGACCCGCCGCGCAGCCCGGCGGAGTGGGTGGAGCGCTTCGCACTGTACGACGCGGACGGGCATACGCCTTTCCCGGCGGATGAACTGCCCCTCCACCGGGCACTGCAGGGTCACGTCACCGTAAACCGCGAATTGACGATCGGCGCACCGGACTCCGGGACCAGGAAGTATGTCGCGACGAGCGGGCAGCCGATGTACGACGCGGACGGAACCGAACTCGGCGCCGTTGTGTCGATTCACGATTTGACCGAGCGCCGCTCGATCGAACTGCAGTTTCAACAAGCGCAGAAGATGGAAGCCATTGGACAACTCACCGGCGGCCTCGCGCACGATTTCAACAATCTGCTGGCGGTTATCGTCGGAAATTTGCAGCTGTTGAATCGGGCGCTCCCGGACGGCAACGACACGGTCCGCCGGCAGCTGGCATCCGCGCAGGAAGCCGCGATGCGGGGCAGCAAGCTCACGCGTCAATTGCTGGCGTTCGCACGCGGCCAGGCGCTGGAACCCAGGGCGATCAAACTGGGAGAGCAGATCACCGACGTCAAGGAAATCATCGAACGCACCCTCGGCCACAATATCGATATCCGCCTGACCGTTGCGGACGATCTCGGCTGGGTCCATATCGATCCCAGCCTGCTGGAGTCTGCCCTGTTGAACCTTGCCATCAATGCGCGCGACGCGATGCCCGGCGGCGGCACGATTTCGATCAAGCTGTCCAACGCCCGACTCGATGAGGCATATGCCGCGGTGAATCCCGATGCGAGGCCGGGCGACTACATCATGGTTGCGGTCGCCGACACGGGTTGCGGTATGACCAAGGAAGTGCTGAGCCGGGTACTCGAGCCGTTCTATTCGACCAAGGAAGTCGGCAAGGGCACCGGGCTGGGGCTGAGCATGGTGTATGGTTTCGTCAAGCAATCCGGCGGCCACCTGAAATTGTACAGCGAGGTCGGGCACGGCACGGTCGTGCGGATGTACTTGCCCCGCGCCAACAGGCAGGAAGTGGAGCGCGCGGAGCACGACTCGGAGATGTTGCAAACTTTACCGTCGGGTTCCGAGACCGTCCTCGTCGTCGACGACGATACAGCGCTTCTCGAGGTGAGCCAGGCCTTGCTCGAGAACATGGGCTACACGGTGATACCCGCGCGCAGCGGCACCGAAGCCATCGAAGTCGTCAAAGGCGATGGCGAAATCGATCTGGTGTTCACTGACATGGTGATGCCGGGCGGAATCAGCGGCATCGAACTCGCGAAGGTCGTGCGTGAGCTCCGCCCTGATACCAAGATCCTGTTCACTTCGGGATTCACGGAGACGGTGATGTTCGCCCAGGCCGACGTCGGCGACCGGTCGCTGTTGCTGATCAAGCCCTACGCGGAACACGAACTCGCCATGCGCGTGCGCCGCGTGCTCGACCAGCAGTAATCGCCGTTGCGGATGGCCGAGAGTTTCGATGCGTTCGGGGATCGGCGCATGGCCGGGACACCCCTTCCAGCCCTGCTCCTGGAGCCGCCTGCGCCATCGACCTTGCATGTGCCCGCCAATGTCGAGATCCCGCGCATGGCCTGACGAGCCCGTTCCTGAGTGTTCGGGAAGAGGTGTAAACCATGTGCCCAGAATACACCTTGAAATTCCTGGTGCCGGAGAGAGGACTCGAACCTCCGACCCACGCATTACGAATGCGTTGCTCTACCAACTGAGCTACTCCGGCGGCGGGGCTGCAGTATAGCGGCGGCCTGTGGACGTTGAAAGGGCCGCCGGGCCCGGTTCAGCGGCGGTTGCGGACCCGGATCAGGACCTCGACGCCGGCCTGCTCGGTGCCCTTGGGCAGCCGCGGCAGCTCCGGGATGCGCACCTGGTCGTCCGGGATGTCCGAGAGCTCGCCGGAGTCGACATTATAGAAGTGATGGTGCGGGTGGGTCGTCGAGTCGTAGAACTTGCGCACCGGGTCCACCATGACCTCCCGGATCAGCCCGCGCTCCGAGAACAGATTCAGCGTGTTGTAGACGGTTGCCTTGGACACGCTGCTGCCGGCCGTCCTGAGCTGGTCGAGGATCTGCTCCGCCGACAGGTGCTGCGGGCGCTCGAGCAGGATGTCCGCGATCTCGATGCGCTGCGGCGTCGGCAGGATGCCGTGTTCTTCGAACAGAGACAGGAGTCTCACGCGGTTCATGGTGTGGCGGGCCCTTCCATTGAGGTCAATTTCGCGATTATAGCCCAGTTTTTCCCGGTGTCGGGGCGGATCCGGCCGATTACCTTGTCGGGAGACAGGGAGGTCGGCGATGCGACACGGACAGCGCGGATTCACGCTCTACGGACTGGCACTGACGCTGGCGCTGGTCGCCATTTTCGCCGGGCTCGCCCTGCCGGCGTTCGGGAGCCTCGTCGCCCGCAGCCGCATGCACACGGAAATCGACGCCCTGTTCCATGCGCTGTACCTGGCCCGCAACGAGGCGATCATGCGGCGCCGGGTCGTCTCGCTGTGCCCGAGCCGCGACGGCAACAGCTGCTCGCCCGGGCTGGACTGGTCCCCGGGCTGGATCCTGTTCGCCAACCGCGATCGCGACGAGCCGCCCCGGGTGGACCCCGGCGAGCCCCTGCTATGGGTCCACGCCATTGCCCCCGGCATCCGCATCACGGCGAATCGCCGCGGATTCACGGTGCGGGGCACCTGGCTGCGCGCCACCAATGGCACCTTCGTGGTCTGCGACACGGCCGGCCGGGCGCCGCCGCGGGCGCTGGTCGTCAGCTATACGG
>JBAUVS010000032.1:0-1769 GCA_049583345.1 Woeseiaceae bacterium | reverse complement strand
CCGTGCCGAGCTCGCGCCACGGCGCCATGCCGGTCATGACGACCGCCACGAGTATGTACAGCACCGTACAGATGATGAGACTCGCGATGATGCCGAACGGCATGTCGCGGCCGGGGTCACGCGTCTCCTCCGCGGCGGTGGAGACGGCATCGAAGCCGATGTAGGCGAAAAAGATGATCGCCGCCGCCGCCGTGATGCCGTGGAGCCCGTTGGGTGCGAACCCGCCGTACTGCACGTAGTTCACCGGCTTCACGAGTACGGCACCGACGGCGATGAAGAACACCACGATGCCGACCTTGAGGAGGACCATCAGCGAGTTGGATCGGGCCGATTCCCGGATGCCGTATACCAGGAGCGCCGTCAGCAGCGCGACGATCACCACGGCCGGCAGATTCACGATCACGGGGATGCCGAACACGTGCGGTGCCTGCGTAGCGGCGGAGGCCAGGTAGGCAGCGGCGGCGCCGGCCCCGGGATTGCCCTGCACCAGCTCGGCAGCCTGGAATGCGGTGCGGTAATCCGTGGCCAGCCATGCGGGGAAATGCAGCCCGAACTGACCGATGAGCTCGACGAAATAGCCGGACCAGGAGACCGCAACGGCCACGTTACCCACCGCGTACTCCAGGATCAGGTCCCAGCCGATAATCCACGCCACGAGTTCGCCGAGGGCCGTATAGGCATACGTATAGGCCGAGCCGGCGATAGGAACCATGGCCGCCAGCTCGGCGTAGCACAGCGCGGCAAAGCCGCAGGTTACCGCCGTGAGCACGAACGACAGAATGATGGCCGGCCCGGCGCCGATATGCTCGGCCCCTCCGGCGATGGCGGATCCCGTGGAGGCGAAAATGCCGGCACCGATGATGGCTCCCACGCCGAGTGCAGTGAGATCCCATTTCCCGAGCACGCGTTTGAGCGATGTGCCTGACGATGCCGCCCCGTCGAGGACGTGCTGTACTGGCTTGCGGGCAAAGAGTCGAGTCATTGGCTGCAACGGATCAGACGACGAGCGGCGGACGGGCCGGCTCCGGGGGCTCGACGTAAGTCTCGGCGAGGCACGGCGATCTTGCAAGCCCCGGATCACGCCGTGAGGCATCGGCATCCCGCTGCCGGCGTGACTTACGTCGATGTGCTGCTTGCATGCGGCCGGCGCGGCAACTCCAGGCGCACCTCGAGCCCCGGATGCCTGTTCGCGATGGCAAGGGTTCCGTGATGCTGCTCGACGACGGCATGTACGAGAGCCAGGCCGAGCCCGTTGCCGGGCTCGGAACGGGCATTGTCGAGGCGCACGAAGCGTCGGTGCAGATTGCCGATCTCGTCCTCGGGTACTCCCGGTCCGGAGTCGAAAACGATCAACGTGCGAAGTTCGCCGTCGGCATACGCGCCCACCTCCACCTCGCCTCCGCGAGGCGTGTACTTGATGGCGTTGTCGAGAAGATTGGTGAGCGCCTGCGCCAGCAACTCGCGATCTGCGTACAGTCGAACGACCTGTTGGCCAGCGCAGCGCAGGGAAATCTCCCGTTCGTCCGCCGCGGCCTGGTAGATGTCGCAGATGTCGCGCACCATCTCGGCCAGGTCGAATTCGGCAAACGCCGCCCGGTACGCGCCCGATTCGATTCGCGAGATGCGCAGCAGCGCGTTGAACGTCGCGAGCAGCTGATCGGACTCTTCGACACACTGTCGGAGCCCGTCCCGGCTGTCCGGTTCGCCCACGGCGAGCCGTTCGAGTCGGTTGCGGAGCCTCGTCAGCGGCGTCTTGAGATCGTGGGCGA
>JBAUVS010000031.1:0-17769 GCA_049583345.1 Woeseiaceae bacterium | reverse complement strand
GTTCACGACCGAGCCCGCGAACCACCCGCTGCTGCGCGATCTCGGACCGGAGCCCTTGAGCGATGCCTTCACGGGGGATTACCTGTGGCGCCAGAGTCGCGGCCGGCGCACGGCGGTCAAGCCCTTCGTCATGAACAGCCAGATCGTCGTCGGGGTCGGCAACATCTATGCGAACGAGGCACTGCATCTCGCCGGCATCCACCCGCGCCGGGCGGCGGGCCGCATCTCGCTCGCACGTTACGTCGACCTGGTCGCGGCCGTGCGCGAGGTCCTCGACAAGGCCATCCGGGCCGGCGGCACGACGCTGCGCGACTTCCTCGGCGGCAATGGCGAGGCCGGTTATTTCCGGCAGGAACTCACCGTGTACGACCGCGCCGGCGAACCGTGCCGGAACTGTGCCGCACCCATCTCGCAGATCGTGCTCGGCCAGCGTGCGACGTATTACTGCAAGACCTGCCAGCGCTGAATCGCGGCTTCAGCGGCGATCAATCGGGTCAGGCACGGCCGCAGCGTTCGAGCAGCGCGAGCCGGACCTTCGGCGATACGAAGTCCGAGATGTCGCCGCCGAGTTCCGCGATCTCGCGCACCAGGCTCGAAGAGATGAAGGTGTATCCCTCGGTAGGCGTCAGGAACACGGTCTCGACCTGGTCGTTCAGATGCCGGTTCATCGTGGCCAGCTGGAACTCGTATTCGAAATCCGATACGGCCCGCAGGCCCCGGATGATGGCCGACAGTCCGTTCTCCCGCGCGAAGTCGACGGTCAGGCCGGAGTAGCCGACGACCTCGACGCCATCGACATCGGCGAGCGCGGACGCCGCCATCGCGACCCGCTCGTCGGTCGTGAACATCGGTTTCTTGACGCCCGGCGTCTCGGCGATGGCGACGACGACGCGATCGAACAGGCTCAAGGCGCGCCGCACGAGATCTTCGTGGCCGAGCGTGATCGGATCGAAAGTCCCCGGATACATTGCCGATACGGTCATCGAACTACCCCCTGGATCAGGTCCCCGGACCGACGAGCGAATAGCGCACGTTGCCCGCCGTGCTGCTCCTGGTCGTCTGCCATCCCGCTGGCAGGACCAGTTCGGGCCTGTTGCGGTCCTCCTCGACGTAGATCCGGGCATCCCCTGCCAGGATCGACGCCGCGTCGATCAGTCTACACAATTCGTCGAGCTTGTCTGCCGCGAAAGGCGGGTCGAGGAACACGATGTCGAAGCCGCTTTCGGACGGTCGCCGTAGGTACTCGAAGGCATCCATACGGCGCACGCTCGCACCCGAGGCGCCGAGTCGTGCGACATTCGCCTCCAGCGCAGTCGAGGCCTTCGGCGAGTTCTCGACGAACACGACCGCGGCGGCGCCGCGTGAAAGCGCTTCGAGGCCGAGCGCGCCGGTCCCGGCGAACAAGTCCAGGCAACGCGCGCCCTGGATGATCGGACTCAGCCAGTTGAACAGCGTCTCGCGGACCCGCTCCGGCGTGGGCCGGAGTCCGGGCACATCCGCGATGTCCAACAGACGGCTGCGCCACTTTCCCGCTACAATACGCAGCCGTCCGGTCCGGGACTTGCCTGCGCTTCGCCTGCTCATCGATTCCTGCTCCGGCCTGGACGCCTCGCAACAACGGGCTAGTGTAGGTGATTCGCCGCTCGCGGGTGACTTCGAATACTGATGTTGAAAGACACCGAAAGCAGCACGCCACGACAGGGATTTTTCAAGCGGCTGCGGACCCGCCTCAATCGCGGCAAAGGGTGGCTCGGTTACGACCTGGCCACGCTCGCCCCCGGCGGCCGTATCGACGACGACGTGCTCGAGGACCTCGAGGCCCTGCTGGTGTCCGCCGACGTCGGCATCGGCACGGCCGGCCGTATCATCGACGGCGTCAGGGACAGCCTGTCCCGCAAGGCAGCGAAGGATGTCGCGGCGCTGCGAGCGGGACTTCATGACGCGCTGCTGGCGATCCTCGAGCCCGTCGCCCGGCCGCTCGATATCGCACCGCAGGACGGGCCTTTCGTCGTGCTGATGGTCGGCGTCAACGGTGCCGGCAAGACGACCACGATCGGCAAACTCGCGAGACGATTCCGCGACGACGGCCTCTCTGTCATGCTGGCGGCGGGTGACACATTCCGTGCCGCCGCCGTCGAGCAACTCGCGGCCTGGGGCGAGCGCAACGGCGTACCGGTGGTCGCACAACAGTCGGGTGCGGATCCGGCGGCCGTCGTGTTCGATGCCTTCGAGGCCGCTCGCGCACGCGGCATCGATGTGCTGCTCGCCGACACGGCCGGGCGCCTGCAGAACCAGAAGGGCCTGATGGACGAACTCGCGAAGATCAAGCGCGTACTTTCCCGCCGCAACGAGGCGGCGCCGCAGGAGATCATGCTGGTACTCGACGCGAGCCAGGGACAGAACGCGCTCGTGCAGGCACAGCGGTTCCACGAGGCGCTCGGGCTGACCGGTATCGCGGTCACGAAGCTCGACGGCACGGCGAAGGGCGGTGTGCTCGTGGCCATCGCCGACGAGCTGCGGATCCCGATCCGGTTCATCGGCATCGGGGAGACGGCGGAGGATCTGCAGCCCTTTGCCGCGGGCGAATTCGTCGATGCCTTGCTGACGGCAGGGGAATCGCAATGATCCGCCTGGAAGACGTCACGAAGCGCTTCCCCGGCGGGCAGGAGGCGATTTCCGGGTTGAGCTTCGCGGTGGACAAGGGCGAGATGGTGTTCGTCACCGGTCACTCGGGCGCTGGCAAGAGCACCTTGTTGCGCCTGATCGCGCTGATCGAGCGGCCGACGAGGGGGCAAGTCATCGTCGACGGCCAGAACACGCGGCGCGTGAAGCGGCGCAGGATACCGGCGTATCGGCGCCAGATCGGGATGGTGTTCCAGGATCATCGTTTGTTGTATGACCGACCCGTTGCCGACAACGTGGCGCTGCCGCTCGTCATCGCCGGCGTCGGCCGCCGCGAGGCGTCGCGGCGGGTGCGTGCGGCGCTCGACCAGGTCGGTCTCCTGCACAAGGAGAAGCAGAACCCCGAGACGCTGTCGGCGGGCGAGCAACAACGCGTCGGCATTGCGCGGGCCATCGTCACGCGTCCGAAACTGCTCATCGCCGACGAACCCACGGGCAACCTGGATCCGGATCTGTCGGTCGAGGTCATGCGCATTTTCCGCCGCTTCAACGAAGTCGGCGTGACCCTGCTGATCGCAAGCCACGACATTGCGCTCATCGACCGGATGGGCTGCCGGCGTATCGCTCTCGAGGAGGGCCGCCTCGTCGAGGGCATGCAGGAGGACGAGACTTGGCCCTGACGCGGCATGCCGACGCGGTCGCTCCGATCCGTTCCTCGGGACCGGTGTCCACCTGGTTCTCCCGCCATGCGGCAACGGCGTTCGGTTCCCTCGTCCGGCTGCTGCGGCAGCCGTTTGCCAGCCTCATGATCATGCTCGTCATCGCGGTGACGCTCGCGATCCCCGCGGCACTGAACCTCGTCGTGCACAGTGCCGTCGCGGTGAGCTCCGGCTGGGCCAATGCGCTCGATTTCTCGATCTATCTCAAGCGCGGCGTCAGCGAGAGCGAGGCAAAGGGGCTGGCGAAGATCATCGGCGAGCGGGCCGACGTCGAATCGGTCCGGCTCATCAGCGCCGACGAAGCACTGGCGGATTTCAAGAAGCAGTCCGGGTTCGGCGATGCGCTCGACGCGCTCACCGAGAATCCGTTGCCGCATACGCTCGTGATTCGTCCGGCCGCCGCGAACACGACGCAATCGATCATCCTGCTGCAGGAGGAACTCGGCAATCTGCCCGAGGCCGAATTCGTGCAGGCGGACACGGATTGGGTACGACGGTTCCATGCGATCCTGGACATCGTCCGGCGCGCGATCGTGATCGGCGCATCGCTGCTCGGACTCGCGATCGTCGTGATCATCGGCAACACGATCCGCCTCGACATCCAGAACCGGCGCGAGGAGATCGAGGTCACGAAGCTGATCGGCGCGAGCAATGGCTTCGTCCGCAGGCCGTTCCTGTGGAGCGGCTTCTGGTACGGGCTTACCGGCGGGCTGCTGGCGCTGGGGCTCGTCCAGTACGGCCTGCATTTGATGGCGCAGCCGGCGGCTCGCCTCGCCAGCCTGTATCAGAGCACGGCCTCCGTGCTCGGCCTGAGCCTCGAGGAGAGCCTCGGGATCTTGGGGATCGGCGTCCTGCTGGGCCTGGTCGGGTCCTGGTTCGCGGTGGCCCGGCACCTGCGTCGCATCGAGCCTCGCTAGGGCGACAGGACATAATACCGGAAGCGCATTAATTTATAACTGCTTGAAATATAAGCAGGAAATATTTTCGAGCCACCGGAACCCTGCGGCCGGGTTAGCACTCTAAACTGCCGAGTGCTAAAATTGCCGCCCGAAGGAGGCCCGAGAATGACGACTGCCGTAGCGAAGCTGAACAACGACCTGATCCTTGCCGGACCGGTAGGTAGCCTCGACGCCTACATCCAGGCCGTCGGTTCCATCCCGGTGCTCAGCAAGGAAGACGAGCAGGCACTCGCCATGCGCTTCCGGGACGACGGCGATCTCGATGCGGCGCGCGAACTCGTCATGGCGCACCTGCGCTTCGTCGTGCACATCGCGAAGGGTTACACCGGTTATGGATTGCCGCTGGGCGACCTGATCCAGGAAGGCAACGTCGGCCTGATGAAGGCCGTCAAACGCTTCGATCCCGAATACGGCGTGCGGCTCGTGTCGTTCGCAGTGCACTGGATACGCGCCGAGATACACGAATTCGTGCTGAGGAACTGGCGCATCGTCAAGGTCGCCACGACCAAGGCGCAGCGCAAGCTGTTCTTCAACCTCCGCAAGGCCAAGAAGAGTCTCGCCTGGCTGTCGCACGACGAGACCGAGGCCGTCGCCAGAGACCTCGGCGTCAGTCCGCGGGAAGTCACCGAGATGGAGCGGCGCCTGAGCGCGCGGGATGCCATCTTCGATCCGGCACCGGACGCCGATGACGACCACACGTTCACGCCGGCCGCCTACCTGCCCAGCCCGGAAGCCGACCCGGCCACGCTCATCGAGAATGCCGACTGGTCGGACGATGCCTCCGAGCGCATGACCGCGGCATTGACCACGCTCGACGAACGCAGCCGCGACATCGTCGAGAGCCGCTGGCTCAGCGACAGGAAGCAGACGCTGCACGAACTCGCGGACCAGTACGGCGTATCGGCCGAACGCATCCGTCAGATCGAAGCCAACGCGATGAAGAAGCTTCGCCTCGCGATGACGGCGTAGGAGAGTCACGGCGGGACGCCTGATCGCCGAATGGGGGCGAGGGGCGGCCGGCTCCGCCTTGTCATTGCGAGCGAAACGAAGCAATCCAGCCTGGATTGCTTCGTCGCTACGCTCCTCGCAATGTCCCGATTTGGCTCTGTGCCCGGAGATTCCTACGCGTAGACCTTACGACGATAGCGGACCCAGCCACCGTCCTCGACGCCCAGGGGATCGTGGTGCGTCCAGTGCACGAGTCCGCCGAGATCGTTCCACTCGAACATGCCCCGGAATCGCACCCGGTCGCCGAGGCTGACCGGGATCCGTTCCGCGAGATCGATGTTGTGCGCTAACAGAACCGTCTGCCGGTTCGCCAGCTGAAGGATGAATCGCTGATGGCGCGAGCCCTCGTTGTCATCCGAGATCAGCCGCTTGACGAATCCGGTGTCCTCTATCCAACGCCCTGTATCGTTATTCTCGTAGCGTGATTCGATTGTCGGACTACCCTGTGAGCGGCACCATCGTAATCTCGACACGGCGATTGGCCTGACGTCCTTCCGGCGTGCCGTTGTCGGCCACGGGACGCATCTCGCCCATGCCGACCGTCAGAATCCGCTGCGTCGCGACGCCCTTCGCCTCGAGATACTGCGCCACGGTCGCTGCCCGGCGCTCGGAGAGGGATTGATTGTATTGCTCCGAGCCCGTGCTGTCGGTATGGCCGGCCACCTCCACGACGGTCTTGTCGAATTGCTTCAGGACCTTGCCCACGGAGTTCAGCACGTCGAAGAAGGCGGGATTCAGGTCCGAACTGTCGGTCGCGAAGGTGACGTTGCCCGGCATGTTCAGCGTGATGTTCTCGCCATTGGGACCGGTGCGCGTGACGCTGACGCCGGTTCCCTGCAGCTCGGCGCGCAGTTCGGCTTCCTGCTTGTCCTGGTAATTGCCGATGGCGCCGCCGGCCAGGGCGCCGACGCCCGCGAGGATCATGGCATGCTGGCGGCGCTCGACGGCGTCGTCGCCCGAAACCAGGCCCACCACCGCGCCCGCGGCGGCACCGATCAGCGCGCCCTTCGTGGCCCTGCTCGTCTTCGCCTCGCCCGTATACGGGTCGAGCGTCTGGCAGGCCGCTACCAGCACCGCGCCGGTCAATAGTGCAATTCGTAACATCTTGATATTCATCGTCCTTTATCTCCCTTCCATTGCCCAGAGCAAGCAATGAGAGCTTACCGTAATCCCGGGTCAATTTGGCACCCGCCTGACTGAATGCTTGCTTAACCGGGCCCGGAGACCCCTCGCGCCGCGGTAGAATGTTGCGCCCGGCGGCGCCTGGAAGACCATGACCGAGATCGACAGCTGGCTGGACCTCTACGAGGAGATGCACGACGACCTGACGAACCCGGCCATCTACTGGATGGGCGTACCGCTGGTCGTGCTCGGCACGGTCGGCCTGCTGTGGTCGTTGCCCGTGCCGGATGCCTTCCTCGACATCTCGCCGCTCTTCAACTGGGGCACGGCATTTCTCATGGTGGCAGTCGTCTACTACTTCATCATCTCCATCTCGCTCGCCATCGGCATGTTGCCGTTCGTGGTGGGCCTGGCCGCGGTGCAGATGTGGCTCGCGCGATCCGGCCTGGCGCCGGTCGGAATGTCGCTCGGCCTGCTCGCCGCCGGTATCATCGCACTCTGGCTCGGGCATCTCCGGCACGGTGTTGTCGTCCCGGTGTTGCGCGACCTGCAAATGATGATGATCGCCCCCGCCTGGATGTTGTCCGTACTCTATCGACGCATTGGGATACCGCTTTGAGCAACCGACACGGAAAACTCGACCCGCTGGATCTTTTCGACATCGGCTCCGAACTCACCGACGACGAGCGCATGGTGCGCGAAGCAGTCGCACGATTCGTCGACACGGAGGCGATCCCGCTGATGCGCCCGGCCTTCGAGCAACATCGCTTCCCGCGCGAACTGGTCCCCGCGGTCGCCGAACTGGGTCTGCTCGGCAGCTCGATCGAGGGATACGACTGCGCGGGCCTCAACAGTATCTGCTACGGGCTGATCTGCCAGGAACTCGAACGCGGTGACAGCGGCCTGCGCAGTTTCGTCTCCGTGCAGAGCAGCCTGGTCATGTTTCCGATCCATGCCTACGGTTCCGAGGAACAGAAGGACCGCTGGCTGCCGGCGATGGCGAAAGGCGAGGCCATCGGCTGTTTCGGGCTGACCGAGCCGCAAGGCGGTTCGGACCCCGGCAACATGAAGACACGCGCGAAACGCGACGGCAGCGACTGGATCCTGAGCGGTTCCAAGATGTGGATCACGAACGGCACGATCGCGGACGCGGCCGTGGTCTGGGCGACGACCGATGAAGGCGTCAGGGGTTTTATCGTCGAGAAGGGCATGCCGGGATTCACGGCACAGGAGATCGAGAACAAGTTTTCGCTGCGGGCGTCCGTCACCGCGGCACTGTTTCTCGACAACGTGCGCGTGCCGGAGGCCAACGTCCTGCCGGGCGTCATCGGCCTCAAAGGTCCCTTGAGCTGCCTCACCCAGGCGCGCTACGGCATCACCTGGGGCGTGATCGGCGCGGCGCAGGCCTGTCTCTCCGAGGCGCTCGGCTACGTCGACGAACGCATCCTGTTCGGCCGGCCGCTCTCGCACACCCAGGCGATCCAGCTCCGGCTCGCGGACATGGCCCGCAAAATCACGGCCGCGCAGCTGCTTTCGCTGCAGCTCGGCCGCCTCAAGGATCAGGGCCGCCTGGACCCCACCCAGGTGTCGCTGGCCAAGTGGAACAACTGCCGCGCCGCGCTGGAGGTGGCTCGCGATGCCCGCGACATGCTCGGCGGCAGCGGCATCAGCGCGGAGTACGTACCGATCCGGCACATGCTCAACCTCGAGAGCGTGATTACCTACGAGGGCACCGAGACGGTGCACCAGCTCGTCGTCGGCAAGGAGCTTACCGGCGTCAACGCATTCGGATGAGCGGCACTTGAGCGGCGACGGCCTGCCCGGCGACCGCCAGGTGTGGCGCATCGCGGCGCCGATGATCCTCTCCAACCTGTCCGTGCCGCTGCTCGGCATGGTCGACACGGGCGTGACGGGACACCTCGACAGCCCCGCCTATCTCGGCGCCGTCGCGATCGGCGCGTCGATCTTCGGCTTCCTCTACACGGGCATGAATTTCCTGCGCATGGGCACGACCGGCATGGCGGCGCAGCGTTTCGGTGCCGGCGACAACGACGGGCTGCGCGTGTCCCTCGGCCAGGGTCTGGTCGTAGCTGTCGCGATCGCGCTGGTCCTGATCGCACTCCAGAAACCGATCGGGCTGCTGGCGATGGATCTCATCGGCGCGAAAGCGGAGATCCGGGAGTTCGCGTTGACCTATTTTCGGGTCCGGATCTGGAGCGCGCCCGGCACGCTCGCGAACTTCGTATTGATCGGATGGTTCCTGGGCTTGCAGAACGCACGCGTGCCGCTGTTGCTGTTCCTGACCATCAATACCGTCAATATCGCGCTCGACCTCCTGTTCGTCGTCGTCCTCGGCATGAGAGTCGAGGGCGTGGCACTCGCCTCGGTGATCGCCGAGTACACCGGATTGGCCACCGGTCTCGCTTTCGCCGCGCACGCGCTCATGACGCACGAGGGGCAGTGGCCGTTGCCGCGGCTCGTGAGACTCAGGGCCTATGCCGCCTTCTTCTCGATCAACACGAACCTCTTCGTCCGGACCGTCGCGCTGATGTTCACGTTCGCGTTCGTCACCGCGCAGGGGACGCGGCTCGGCGGCCTGATCCTCGCCGCCAACGCCGTGCTCATGAATCTCCAGAACCTGACTTCGTTTGCGCTCGACGGCATCGCTCACGCCGCCGAGGCGATGGTCGGCAAGGCCGTCGGCGAACGCCAGCGGAGTGCGCTGGAACAATCGGTGCGCCTCTGCCTGAAGTGGTCGCTGATCTTCGCGGTACTGATCGCCGCCGCCTATGCGGTCGGCGGACAATCGCTCGTGCGCCTGCTGACCGACCTGCCCGACGTCCGGGAGTCGGCGATGCGCTTCCTGCCGTGGCTCGTGGTTTCTCCGCTCGTCTCCGTCTGGCCGTTCCTGTACGACGGCGTCTACGTCGGCGCGACTCGTGCGCGAGAGATGCGGAACATCATGCTGGTCTCGACCGTGATCGTGTTCCTGCCGGCCTGGTATCTGCTGAGGGGGTACGGCAACCACGGCTTGTGGCTCGCCTTCATGCTGTTCATGGCCAGCCGCGGGATCGGCATGCACATCGGCTACCGGCGCCTGCTCCGGCGCATGTGACGCGGGTCACAGTTTCGCCGCGATCCCCGCGGCCCCGGGGCGGACTTGTGACTGCCGTACAGGCCCGGTGGCCCGGGAAATGTCACGCTGGCGCGGCTATAATTAGTCTGTCGAACGAGGATCGCGTGATGTGGATACCAACACCAGTGTATGAACGCACGCCGCATGCATGGCTCGTGATCGGCCTCGTGTTCATGTCCTCGGGTTTGTATCTGGGGTTCTCCTACTCGTGGAGTTACTTCTATTTCTGCGTGGGGGTCGCTTGCTGCCTGTTCAGCATGTGGGTCTTCTCGATGCGCCTGCACTATCGCAGTCGTAAAGCGTCGAAGCCGACCGACGTGCAGGAGCATAACGGTTCGAGTCCGGGCTAGATTCCGACCGCCAGCTGCTCGGAACAGCTGACTCGCACCGTCCTCATTGCCCAGGCGTATGCCACGAATCCCGAGACGATGTTCGCGACGGCATACGCGACGAACATCCCGGGCGCCGCGAAGAAGACCATCCCGACGGCCGCCAGCGGCACGTACAGCACGAGCATGCGACCGACACTGATCGCCACCGCAGGCAACGGCCGGCCGAGGCCGTTGAAGGTCGCGTTCATCACCATGACCATGCCGTAGGTCCCGTATCCGACCGGTGCGATGAGAAGGAACGTGCGGGTGACGTTCGTGACGTCGGGGTCGTCGCTGAACAGGACCGGCAGGAAACCGGACGCAGCGGCGAGCACGACGGCGATCGTGAGTCCGCTCGCGAGACAGAACAGGGTGCACAGCCTGAGTGCTCGCAGGATGCGTTCCTCTTGGCCGGCAGAGAAGTTCTGGCCGACGAACGGGCCGATGATGGCCGACATCGCATAGTAGACGACGAGCATCATCGATTCGATGCGGCTCGCGACGCCGAAGCCGGCTACCGCATCGGGTCCGTAGCGCGCGATCATCGCCGTGATCAGCATGGTACCCAGCGGCACGATCGCGTTGGTGCCGGCCGCCGGCAGGCCGACGTGCAGGATGTCCTTCCAGGACCGCCGGAGTTCCCCCGGCTCCGGCCGCTTGAAGCTCACCATGTCCAGCCTGCCGCGCAGCAGCACCAGGGCGCCGACCAGGATCGTGCTCCTGGCCACGAGTGCCGCCAGCGCCGCCCCGTTGAGACCCAGCGCAGGCAGCGGTCCGAAGCCGAAGATGAATACCGGATCCAGCGCGACGTTCAGGACCGATCCGACGATCATCAGCTTGGAGGGCAGGCGCGTATCGCCGGTGGCGCGCATGCTCGCCAGGCCGACCATTCCGACGACGATAAAGGGCACCCCTGCGTACAGGATGATCATGAAGCTTCGGATCAGCGGGATCATGTCCTCCGGCACGCCGAGCAGGCGGAACAGCGGCCGGATGGTCAGTACGCCGATCGCCGAGACAACGGCCGTGATCAGGAACGACAAAAGCAGGCTGTCGGTCGCCAGCCGTTTCGCACGCCGATGGTCGCCCTTGCCGATCGCGCGGGCGACGACCGACGAGGTGCCCGCGCCCAGCCCGATCGCGACCGAAGTCGCGATCAGGATGATGGGATAGCTGAAGGCCTGTGCGGCCAGTGCGCGGTCGCCGACGCGGCCGAGGAACCAGGCGTCCACGAGGGCCTGTCCCATCATGGTCATGATGCCGAGCAGGACCGGCGCGGTCATGTCCACGAGGTGCCGGCCCACCGGCCCTTCGGTGAGTTTGCGTCTTGGTGTTTGCATTGCCGCCCGCAGGACAGGGGAGCGCATAGGTTATCATCGCCACGCGTAAACGAGAGCAGGATCGTAATGGGCTGGAAACGACTTTCTTCGAAGACGGTTTACGAGAACGACTGGATGGAAGTTCGCGAGGATCACGTCATCAATCCCGGCGGCGGCGAGAACCACTACGGGTACGTGCACTTCAAGAACAGGGCCGTCGCGATCGTCCCGTTGAGTCCGGAGCTCGACGTGTGGCTCGTCGGCCAGCAGCGCTACACGTTCGGTGCGTGGTTCTGGGAACTACCGATGGGCGGCGCGCCGCAGGACGAGCCGCCGCTGGAGGCAGCGAAGCGCGAACTGAAAGAGGAAACCGGGCTGTCGGCACAGCGCTGGACCCGGATCATGACACTGCACCCCAGCAATTCGATCACCGACGAGGTCGGCTACGTCTACCTGGCCGAGCAGTTGACGCAAGGCGAGCCCGACTTCGAGGAGACCGAAGATCTCGAAATCCGGCGTCTGCCGCTCGCCGAGGCGATCGCGATGGTGGAAGCCGGCGAGATCACCGACGCGATCAGCGTCGCCGCGCTGCTGCAGGTCGCCGCCAGATTCAGAACAACATCTTCGCGGTAACGACAAAGCGCAACGGTCCGCCCGCCTCCCGAGCCTCGAAAGGATAGCAGGTCACGAGACTCAGCATCGGGTCCCCGGTATCGAGCATCAGGCTGCCGCGCCGCGAGTCCACGACATCCGTGCCGATGACCTTGTACAGGTGCCGTTGCCCGCTCGCCGTCTCGAGCACGATCGAATCACCGGCTCCGAGGTCGCGCAGGAAGCTGAAATAGGTATCCCTGTGTCCGGCGATAACGGTGTTGCCAGGCTCGCCCGGTAACGAGCTCGCACTCAGGTGGCCGGGGCCGAAAGCGAGTGTCCGCCCCGACGCACCGGCCAAAACGATCAACTCCACGTCCCCAGACTTCGCGGACAATCTCGCGATCGGCCAGGTGTCGGCCCAGGGCCAGGGCGCGGGGGTTGCCGAGCCATTTCTGGCCCGTTCCCAGGCCCGCAGCATCAACTCCTGCGCCAGCCAGGCCTTGGCGGGGACGTATGCACCCTGGCCGAGCTGCCAGAAACCGAGACACAGGAGGCATGCCACGATCCAGCCCCGGAGTCCGTCAATGCGCGGCCGCATGGCACACCGTCCTTCGCCTCGCGGACCAGGCGAGCAGGAGCAGCGCGCCGAGCAGCAACAGCGTTCCCGTCCGCCTCATGCCCGGGGCGCCCGTGCCGGTCTGCGGGAAGCCGAAGATCGCGGAACCGCTCTGCCCGTAGGGCATCAGGCCGGCGACCTGTTCACTCGTCAGGCCGTCGCCCGGGCCGCGTGCCGGCGTCTTGTCCACCGCGACGAGGCTCGTGTATTTGCTGACGAGGTGATGCGCCAGTGCGGTCTCGACGACCGCATTGCGGGTCTCGTCCGGATCCGCACCGCGCCGCTCGAGATCCAGCAGCGACGCGATCCTTGCCCGCGCCCAGAGCGCGGCGACGCCGGGACTGTCGTTCCTGACGGCGAGCGGAAGATCGCGGCTCCACGATCCGGAGATCGAATCGCCGGCAATCCGCACGGTCTGCCCGGGAGCGAACGGCGTCTCCGCCCTGACCCTGATCGTGACCGGTTCGCCCAGGTACAGGTCCGGGACGACTTCCGGGTAGCTCTCGACGACGTTGCCGCCGGGCCATTGCACCCGGATGCCCGTGACCTGGGGATGTTCGAGTTTCCGGAACAGTCTGTCCATTTTCTCGCCGACCTCGTTCAGCGCGCCGATGACCGTGAAGCTGCCGCGTCCGGCCTCCGCCGCCTTGCGCATGAACCAGCTGTTGGGAGCCGAGCCGATGCCGACCGTGAACAGCCGGGCGCTGCCGAGTCGCGCGCCGATCAGCCCGAACAGGGCTTCTTCGTTGCCGACGGCGCCGTCCGTGATGAAGACGATCTGGCGCAGCCAGCCCTCGTTCGCCGGCGCATCGAGTGCGAGTTCCAGCGCCGGATACATCTCGGTGCCGCCGTTGGCGTCGAGTCTCGCGACGAAGTCCTGTGCGTGGCCGACGTTCGCCGGGCTCGCATCGACGCTCGACGCGAACAGTGCATTCGGGCGCGAGTTGAATTCGATGACGTTGAACCGGTCGCCGGGTCGCAGGGAGTCGAGCGCGCGACCCAGCGCCTGTTTCGCCTGCTGCATCGAGACGCCGTGCATCGATCCGGACGTGTCGATCAGGAAGATCATCTCGCGTGGCATCGGCCCTTCGCTCGTGTCGCCTGTGGTCGGCGGCACGACCATGAGAAGGTAGTGGGGACTGTTGCCGACCGTTTCCGCGAATGCGAGGGCCCTCGGCGTCGCCGAGGGCACGGGGCGCCACAGCAGTTCGAAGTCGTGATCCATCGGCACCCGCGCCTGCGAGAGTGTCACGACATACCGGCTGCCGGCGTCGGACACGTTGACCGGATGGTAGCGGCTGGCGATGAGATCGAGCGCCATGCCGGCATTGATGGTGGCGCTGATGGATACGCGGTGATCTTGCGCGGTCGCAACCATCGGCGGCGTGATCGTCGAAGCGTCGGGCACCCCGGTCGTATCCGGCGACCATCCGTTGCCCACTCGCCCGGGCAGCGGCTGCCCGGGCACGTAACGCGGCGTCAGCGTCATCGGGAAGCGCAGGCTGAACAGCCCATCGTCGTAGCGGACGTCGTCGAGATACTCGATCTCGACGACGACGGTCTCCCGCGGCGCGACGTTCGCGACCGAAGTCGTGAACAGGTTGGCTCGCTGCTGCTCGACGAGACTCGTCTTCCTGCCGTCCTGCTTCGCGCGCTCGTATTCCTTCCGGGCTTGCCCCTTCTCGCGGATCTCACCCTCGATGAGCCGGTCCCCGACATACAAGCGCATGTGATCGACGGCGGCGCCGTCCGGAAGCGGGAACACGTAGATTCCTTCGATCCAGCCGTCACTGTCGTTTTCGAATTCCTGCATGACGGATACGCGCGCGATGAGGCCGTTCACCTGCATGTTCACGTCCGTGTCGAGCAGCGTGGCGGTCACGTAGCCGTCCGCCATTCGCATCAGCAGGCTGCCGGCCTGCACGTCGGCCGGCGTCGGTCCGGCGGCCGTGGCGGCCCGACAGAGCAGGAAGATCAGCGCGAGGCAGCCGGGGTTCGTCCACAGGGACCGTTGTTTGTGCGTTCGCATCGTGACGCTCCTTTGCTCACTGTCCCGGATTGCAACAGGCCAATGCGTCGCGGCGGGGCCGGCGACATGGCAATACACCGGCCGAATGTGGCAAATTGTGGCGTTGACTTAGTGCCCCTTACGGGACACTGGGAGGCCCGAGTGGCAAGACGTATCGCAATCGTTGAAGATGAAGACGCCATCCGCGACAACTACGCGGCGGCCTTCCGGCGCGAGGGATACGACGTCGACGCGTACGCTGCGCGCGGACCCGCGTTGCAGGCTTTCGATGTTCGCTTGCCCGACCTCGTCGTCATCGACGTGAATCTGCGCGACGACGTCGAAGGCGGGTTCGAACTGTGCCGGGAATTGCGGTCGCGTGCGGCAGAACTGCCGATCATTTTCCTGACCGCGCGTGACAGCGAGTTCGATGCCGTGAGCGGCCTGCGGCTCGGCGCGGACGATTACCTGACGAAGGACATCAGCCTGCCACACCTGATGGCGCGGGTCGCCGCGCTGTTCCGGCGGCTCGATGCGCTCAAGCAACCGCAGTCGAAGGAACACCGGATCCGGCGCGGCGAGCTCGAGATCGACACCGACCGGATGAGAATCCTGTGGCGGGATCGACCGGTCGGATTGACTCTCACCGAATTCTGGCTCGTGCACGCGATGGCGCGTTATCCGGGCCACGTCAAGAATCGTCAGCAATTGATGGACGCGGCGCAGGCCGTGCTCGACGACAACACGATTACTTCCCACGTGAAACGCATCCGCCGCAAATTCATCGCGATCGATCCCGACTTCGAGGCCATAGAAACCGTCTACGGCATGGGCTATCGCTGGCTCACGGACTAGTTTCCATGACACTCAAGCGTCAGCTGCTTCTCGTCAGCCTGCTGACACTGGTCCTGCCCTGGGCAGGGTATCGATTCATACACGAGACGGAATCGGCGTTGCGGACGGGCCAGCAACAGATGCTGGCCGGCACCGCCCGCGCCATCGCGGACTCGCTCGCGAAGTATCCCGAGGAGTTTCCGGCCGCGTCATCGTCGGGCCGACGCGTGTCCGACCAGATCTACGGTCATGCGCTCGAGGCGCGCCCGGAGATCGACGGCTACATCGACGACTGGACCATCGATCGAGCCGCGCTGCATATGATGCGCGGCGTCGACGGACCGGTGCGTTTCGCGCTGGGCATTTTCGATCAGGCCGTCTACCTCTACGTCGAGGTAACCGACCGGCACATCGTGTACGCGCAGCCGGAGGCACCCCCGTCCGGAGACGACGTCGGGAACGGCCGGCGCTTTTCCGACGGCATTCAGCTCGTCAGCAGTAACCCGCCGTACCTCGAAAACCGCTTCACTTTCACGGCCGAAGCGCCCGGCCCGATCATCACGCATGTCGAGACGGCGAACGGATCGACATCCGAGCCCACCATCCATGCACAGTGGCAGGACGTACCCGGCGGTTACCAGGTGGAGGCACGCATCCCCGCCACATTGCTCGGCACTCATCTCGGCGTCGTCGTCTTCAATACCGCGGATGACTCGCAGGCGCCGGTGCGCAGCAGCAGTTTCACCGGCGCCACACCGGGAGCATTCGTCCGCAGCTCTCCCGAGCTGACCGGCATCGCCGCAAACCTGGTGCAACCGGGCATGCGCCTGATCGTCACCGACGCGGCGGGCTGGCGCATCGCGCAAAGCGGCAAGCTGACGCCGCCGGACACGGGCGGTTCCGGCATCCGCTCCGCCTGGCCGCGGATAATCTACGACGCCCTCGTCGAATCCGGCGCGGAAGCTTCGCTCGCCGAACCCGACGCCAGCGGCCTCGAACAGCAGGGCTACATCGTAGCGGCACTCAACGGTTCCGAGTCCGCCGGCTGGTTCCGCAGCGGCGAGAGCGGCACGGCCGTCGTCGCGGTCGCGCAACCCATCCGCGTCCGGCAGGACGTGGTCGGGGCCGTGATCCTCCAGCAGGGTACGGACGCCATCCTGAGTCTCACGAACGAGGGGCTCAGCCGGCTGATCAATGTGACCCTGATCGCGACGATCCTCGTGGCCGTCACTTTGCTTGGCTACGCGACCTGGTTGTCCCGGCGGATCCGGCGGCTCAGCGTCGCGGCCGAGCGGGCGCTGGACGGCGACCAGCTGCGCGTACGCCTGCCGAGCGCGGGCTCGCGCGACGAGGTCGGCGATCTGTCCCGCAGTTTCTCGTCCGTACTGCAGCGACTCGGCGACTACAACGACTACCTGCGCTCGCTCGCGTCCAAGCTCTCCCACGAGTTGCGCACGCCGCTCGCCATCGTCACGTCTTCTCTCGAGAACCTCGAACACGAGCCCCTGAATGAAGCCTCGGCGAGCTACGCCGCCCGCGCCCGCGACGGCGCCGACCGGCTGAGAAGGATCCTGACCGCGATGAGCGAGGCCAGTCGCGTCGAAGAGTTGATGCAGAACGTCGAGCCCGAACGCTTCGATCTCGCGGCCGCACTTGCCGCCGCGGTCGCGGCGTACCGGGACGTGTATCCGGACCGTCGCTTCGTTCTGGCTACGGACCTCGACACGGCGCCGATGCGCGGCTCGCCCGAACTGCTGATCCAGATGCTCGACAAGCTCGTCGACAATGCCGTCGATTTCAGTGCCGCGGGCGACACGGTCACAGTCCGGCTGAACCGGAACGACGGCCGCCTCGTGCTCGCCGTGGAGAATCCCGGTCCGTCACTGCCCGGCCGCATGCGCTCGCAGCTCTTCGATTCGATGGTCTCGATGCGGCCCGGCGGCGACAGCCGTCATCTCGGTCTCGGATTGTACGTAGCACGGCTCATCGCGGAAGGTCATCGGGGTAGAATCGATGCATCGAATATCGAGGGCGGCGTGGCCGTCGTAGTCAGCGTACCGGGAGACAACAATGGCGAATGAGGGTTATCACGAACCAGTCGACGAACTGACGGCCGAGACACGCGACATGCACCGGGCGATCACGTCCCTGATGGAGGAGCTCGAGGCCGTTGACTGGTATCACCAGCGCGTCGAGGCCTGCAAGGACGCGGAGCTGCGCGCGATCCTCGCGCACAACCGCGACGAGGAGAAGGAGCACGCGGCGATGGTGCTCGAGTGGATCCGCCGCAAGGACCCGAAATTCGACAAGGAACTCCGCGACGTCCTGTTCACGGACAAGCCCATCGCGCACGAATAAGGCCACAGCGGACGGCGAATACCCGGATCGCGGCTGAAGCCGCTCCTACGGGCGCTATTCATCCATCGCGGTAGAACAGGATCCGTAGGAGCGGCTTCAGCCG
>JBAUVS010000030.1:0-15718 GCA_049583345.1 Woeseiaceae bacterium | reverse complement strand
GCGACTGACGTCGACATCGGTGAGACCGCAGGACAGCAGCACGGCAACGTCCATCGCGCTGATCCGCCGTCCCTGCCGGAGGAGTTCGGTGCCGCGCTCGTGGTCGGAGCCGCGGCCGTGGATGAACTGGCCGCGCCGGGCTTCGTAGCCTTCCTCGACGGCAGCGACGCCGCCGGTGATGCCGATGCGTTCGACGGGCACGATGCAGTCGGCCCCGTCGGGCAGCGAGGCGCCGGTCATGATCTCGATACACGTGCGCCGCTCGAGCGTCTGTTGCGCATCGCCGGCCGCCTGCGTCGACCGTATCGGGAATGCCCGGATGCCGTCTTCGAAGTCGTCGAACGCGATCGCTATGCCGTCCATCATGACGCGGTCGAATGGCGGCTGATCCCGTTCGGCCAGTACGCTCTGACGAAGCGCCCTCCCGGCCGCGTGCGCGACGGAGACCCGTTCGATATCGAGCGCCGGTATCGACCGGCGGATCGCCTCCCGTGCCTCCCGGGGACTGGTCACGATGCGACCCGCCGCTCGCGCGCGATGGCACGATGGCCGATGTCACGCCGGCAATAGACGTCGTCCCAGCCGATTTTCGCGACGGCGGCGTACGCTTGCCGGGCCGCCCGCTCGACATTCTCGCCGAGGCCGGTCACGCAAAGCACTCTGCCGCCGGCGGTAACGACATCCCGGCCATTACGCGCGGTGCCGGCGTGAAAAACCTTCTGAGTGTCGCTGTCGGCGTGCTCGAGGCCCGCGATCACGCTGCCCCTTGCATAGTCACCCGGATAACCGCCGGCTGCCATGACCACGCCGAGTGCGGCGCGCGGGTCCCAGTCCAGCGACTGCCGTGCGAGGGTGCCGTCCAGCGTCGCCGCACAGATCCGGACCAGGTCGGAGCGCAGGCGGACCAGGATCGGTTGGGTCTCGGGATCGCCCATGCGGCAGTTGAACTCGATCACCTTCGGGCTGCCGTCCGGCAGGATCATCAGGCCGGCATACAGGAAGCCCGTGTAGTTGGCGCCCTCTGCCCGCATGCCCGCGAGCGTCGGTCGGATCACCTGTGCCACGATCGCGCGCTCGACGGCCGGCGTCACGACCGGCGCCGGCGAGTAGGCGCCCATGCCGCCCGTGTTGGGACCCGTGTCGCCCTCGTCGCGTGCCTTGTGATCCTGCGAAGACGCGAGCGGCAGTACCGTGTCGCCATCGGTGACGACGATGAAGCTCGCCTCCTCACCGGCAAGATAGTCTTCGACGACGATCCGCGTGCCCGCACTGCCGAAGCGCGCCCCGGACAGCATCTCGGTGGCAGCGGCTTGTGCCTCGGCCACACTCATTGCCACGACGACGCCCTTGCCCGCGGCGAGCCCGTCCGCCTTGACGACGATGGGTGCGCCCCGTTCCCGGATGTACGCCAGCGCGGCATCGAGCTCCGTGAAATTCCGGTACCCGGCGGTCGGGATCCCGTGCCGGGCCAGGAAGTCCTTGGTAAATGCCTTCGAGCCTTCCAGCTGCGCCGC
Organism: Woeseiaceae bacterium; assembly: GCA_049583345.1. Taxonomy (GTDB): domain Bacteria; phylum Pseudomonadota; class Gammaproteobacteria; order Steroidobacterales; family Woeseiaceae; genus UBA1847. Next base: position 14,204 of record JBAUVS010000030.1, on the reverse strand, counting down.
CGCCGCGCTCGGGCCGAAGCAGGGCAGCCCGAGCCCGGAGAAATGATCGACGATGCCCGCGACCAACGGCGCCTCGGGGCCCACGATCGTCAGTCCGACGCCTTCGTCCAGCGCCAGCCGCGCGAGCGCGTCGATATCGGTGGGCGAGATGTCGACGTTGCGCACGCCGGGCTCCGTTTCCGTGCCCGCGTTGCCGGGCGCAACGAGGACCTCATCCGCTGTCGGGGAGCGGGCGCATTTCCAGGCCAGCGCGTGTTCACGCCCGCCGTTGCCTATGACGAGGACTTTCAATGCCGGAAGTGTCGCATGCCCGTGAAAACCATGGCCAGACCGTGTTCGTCGGCGGCGCGGACGACCTCGTCGTCGCGCATCGAACCGCCCGGCTGGATGATCGCGGCGATGCCGGTCTCCGCGGCGGTATCGATCCCGTCGCGGAACGGGAAGAAAGCGTCCGAGGCCATGACGGAGCCGGCGACGTCGAGCCCCTCGTCGGCGGCCTTGATCGCGGCGATCCTTGTGCTGTAGACGCGGCTCATCTGACCGGCGCCGATACCGACGGTCATCCCGTCCCTGCAGAATACGATCGCATTCGACTTCACGAACTTGACGACCGCCCATGCGAACAGCATGTCCTCGATCTCGCGCGCCGACGGCGCACGTTGCGTGACGACGTCGAGATCGGCGGCGCTGATCCGGCCCGCATCGTTATCCTGCACGAGCAAGCCGCCCGACACCTTCTTGAAGTCGAAGCGCTGCCCGGTATCGCTTGCTTGGCCGGTCCGCAACAGGCGCAGGTTCTTCCTGGTGCGCAGGATCGCGGCGGCATCCTCGTCCACGGCCGGAACGACGATCACCTCGACAAACTGGCGGTCGACGATCTTCCGCGCCGTGGTCGCGTCGAGCGGACGGTTGAACGCGATGATGCCGCCGAACGCCGAGGTCGGGTCCGTGCGGTAGGCGCGCTCGTAGGCCTCGCCGATGTCCGGCGCGACAGCGACGCCGCAGGGATTGGCGTGCTTGACGATGACGCAGGCGGGCTCGCCGAACTGGCGCACGCACTCGAGCGCGGCGTCACTGTCGGCGATGTTGTTGTAGGACAGCGCTTTACCCTGCAGCTGCTCGGCTGCTGCCAGCGAGCCGGCGGCGACCTGTTGGTCGGCGTAGAACGCCGCAACCTGATGCGGATTTTCACCGTAGCGCAGGCGCTGGACGAGCCTGCCGGAATAGAGCATGCGCTCGCCGAACGGTTCGTCGCCCAGCGTATCGGCCATGTAGCGGGCGATCGCCGTGTCGTAACTCGCCGTGTGGGCGTAGGCCTTCGCTGCCAGCCGGCGGCGTTCCCCGAGGTCCAGCGTGTCGTGCCGGAGCGACTCCACGATGCCTTCGTAGTCCGCCGGGTCCACGACGACCGCGATATGCTCGTGATTCTTCGATGCGGCCCGGATCATCGCGGGTCCGCCGATATCGATGTTCTCGATCGCTTCCGGGAGCGTCGCGTCGCTGCGGGCAATCGTTTCTTCGAACGGATACAGGTTGACTGCCAGGAGGTCGATCGGCTCGATGCCGTGCTCCGCCATGACCTGGTCGTCGATTCCGCGGCGGCCCAGCAATCCGCCATGGATGACCGGGTGCAGCGTCTTTACGCGACCGTCCATGATCTCCGGGAAGCCGGTCTTGTCGGACACGTCGATGACGGGGACGCCGGCCTCGCGCAGGGCGCGGGCGGTGCCGCCCGTGGACAGGATCTCTGCGCCGAGGGCCGACAGCGCCTGAGCGAACGGCACGAGGCCGCGCTTGTCCGAGACGCTCAGCAACGCCCGTTTGACTTTCAACATCTGATTCCCTGCGTCACGCTCGAAAAGCTGGCGGAAATTCGAAATTCAATGGATCAAGGAATAGGTCTTGAGTTTCTTGCGCAGCGTGCCGCGATTGATACCGAGAATACCGGCTGCCTGACTCTGATTTCCGTCCGTGAAGTCCATGACGGCCTTGAACAGGGGTCTTTCGACTTCGCCGATGACGAGATCGTAGAGATCGCCTGGTCGATCGCCGTTCAGACTCGCGAAATACTGCTTGAGTGCATCTTCGGTGTGCTTGCAGAGCGGTTTCTTGATCCTGGAGGCCGGGAGCAGGGAATTTTTTTGGCTGTTGTTTTTGGCCACGTCGGTCAGGTCCTGTTGCGGCGAAGCGCCCGGAGCGGCAGCTTGCGTCGCGAGAGAAGTCGATGCGCTTCCTTCGTTGCGGCCGAGCATGATATCACGCCGAACCTCGTTTGGTAGCAACCTGCGGCAAGTGCCTCGTTGTGCACTTCGTGGTGCGACGCGACACGCCGACGCTGCGTTTTTGTGCATCGCAGGTGATGGTCGAGGCGTCAGGACGAGTTAGACGTGATACTTCAAGCGACTTCTGAATTGTTACCCGGTTACTACTTGAAATCTTCGACCGCGCAACGCAACCGGCCGCTTGCGAGTCGGTAACAGACATTGAGCTTGAACCCTGTGGCTTCCGGTGCCGGGGTGTCGATCGTAATCACGGCGTCGAAGGTGTTGCCGGCGGGGACCGCATTGCGCGGATCGGCACCAGCGGCAAGGTACTCGCCGGGCTCGAGGACGCGGCTGCCGATGATCTCCTCGAAGCGGTCCGTCAGCGATACGTGCAACAGCGGGTAGGGCAGGGCCTTGTCGGATTTGTTACCGACCCGCGTGTATATGGTCAGGCGTTCCCCGGTGTCGTCGGTACTTCCCTTGGTCGCCTCGAACCGCCAGCCCTTGATGTCCCAGGCAGGGGTCAGCGGTTTGCCCAACATCCGGTACAGGGGCCCGACGGTCCGGTTGAATGCCGGTATGGTCGCGAATGCCTCGCGGGACTGGTGCGCAACCTGCGCGAGCAGAAGCAGCGTCAGGACGACGACCGCCGAGATCATCCCGCGCCGCCGCGGCGCCGAGTCGGCGCCGTGATCCGCCGCCATCACGCTGCGCATCGTGTCGCGCGCGCGGGCCGCGAAGCTGTGCTCGGGCGCCGGTTTCGCCGCGCCGTCGTCGAGTTCGTCTTCCCAGGGTGCATTGCGGAAGTCGTCGCCTTCCATGATGATCGTCTCGACCAACGGGTTGCTTGCTGCGTGCTGCGACTTCAGTTCCTCGAGTTCGGCGTCGACCTCGCGATTCGGTTGTTTCTGCACGATCGTCGACGCGAACCCGTCCTCGTCTTCGACCGCGACACTCAGGAGATCCTGATCGATCAACAGGTTGATCGTCTTCTCCTCTTCGCTCATCCCGGACATGTCATAGCCGGCCGAGCGCCCGACATCCGCTTCGTCCAGCAGCGCGAGCCCGGCCTCTTCGAGCTCGTCGTCCGGCGCCGGCTCGTCTTCGGCGGCTTCGTCGTCTCCCGGCGATCCGTATTCGGCCTCCGCTTCGACGGCCGCGCGTTCGTCGTCGTCTCCCTCGTCGACGAGTGTCAATTCGCCGTCGTCCGCGGCCTCCGGATCGTCGTCGAAGGCGGCGCGTGCGGCGGCCTCGGTCTCGAAAGCGGCAGCCATCAGGTCTTCGTCGATCGACGTCTCGGTGTCGCTGTCTTGCTCGCCAGCCTGCGTGGCCCCGGTGAGCTCCTCGTCGATCGCTTCGTGCGTGCCGCTCAGGTCGATGCCCATGGCCTCGGCCTGCAGCGCAAACTGGGTGTCCATGTCCGGCGGCTCGTCCCGGGGTTCGTCCGCTGCGGCCGCTGCCGATGCGACCAGGTCGTCGGTCGAGGGCTCTTCCGAGATGTCCGGCGCTTCGGGTGGCTGTTCGGGTTCTTCGGCGGCAGCCGGCTCGGCACCCGTCTCGTCCACCTCGCCCAGCAGGTCCTGCCATTCGTCGGGTTCGCCGAACGCGAGATCGACCTGCGGATCGTCACGTTCCCGCACGGCCCTGGGCTCTGGCAGAACGGGCGGCTCGGGCGGCCGCGTGGCATCCTCTTCGGCGTCGAAGTCCTCGGGCAACGGGGTATTGTCGTCGAAGCGCATTTCCTCGAAGACTTCGGGTGCATCGACTGCGGCCGGAGCCGTGCTAAGTACTTCGTCCACCGGGGTGGCGGACTCCTCGAGCAATTCGTCGACACCCTCGGCCTCGTTGGCGTCGGCAGGCAGGAAGCGGAGCATCCCGGTGTCGGCGATCAGATCGGGTACCTCGTCGTCCTCGTGCCCCGGAGCCGGCTCGTCCGACGCCTCGACGTCTTCCGAGTCGAGCACGCGCCACTCCACGCCGGTATCTTCGATACGCACGTCTTCCGGGCCGACGAGTTGATCGACGGTCTCCAGCAGGGCAGCGTTCCGCTGTGCCTCTGCGCTGCTCGCGCGCCGTTCCGGCGGGGCCTCGGAGAGATGTTCGAGGGCATTGAAGGCGATGCCACAGCCGCCGCAACGGACCTTCCCGGCGGCCTGCCTCAGCACGTCCGCCGTGATTCGAAATGCCTCGCCGCATTCAGGGCACTGGGTGTACATCGCTCAGTTTTCGATCCTTCGACCGCTCAACCGCGCCCACGTCTGTCCGCCCTGGTCGGAGAACTGCGGCTCGTCGAAATCGATCCATGGGCGATAGGCCGCGAGCACGTCGCCAACCTGATCCGAGAGTATGCCCGATAAGCCGAGCAGACAACCGGCGCCGACCCGCATGGCGATCGGTTGCGCGAGCTTCATCAGCGGTCCGGCCAGGATATTTGCGACGACCACGTCGAACTCGTCGTGCAACTCGCCGGCATCCCCCGTGACGAGCAGCCGCGACGCGACGCCGTTCTTCGCGGCGTTGGCCGCCGTCGCCGTGACGGCCTGCGGATCGATGTCCAGCGCCGAGGCCCGGCGACAGCCGAGCTTCAGCGCGGCGATCGCCAGCACGCCGGACCCGCAGCCGTAGTCGAGCAAGGTCTTGCCCGTGAGAGGCAGGCCGTCCAGCCATTCGAGGCACATCGCCGTCGTCGCGTGCGTACCGGACCCGAACGCCATGCCGGGATCCAGGCGCAGCTCGACGCCGCCGGCCGGCGCCGTCGTGCCGCCCGGGCAGACCCAGAGACGCCGACCGAAACGCATGGGAGCGATGTCGCGGGCCCATTCGAGTTCCCAGGCCCGGTCTTCGAGGTCGTCGATGCGATGCGGCGGCAGGTCGTCGATCCCGCATGCGCGGCGGATGTCATCGACGAGTCGCTCGAGATCGACGTCCGGGGCGAACAGGCCCGTCACGCGGGTCTTGCGCCACAACGGCGTTGCGCCGGGGGCAGGCTCGAGCACGGGTTCCGTGCCGGCGGCGGAGAAACTGACCGAACTCGCGCCGTGCCGCGCGAAGACTTCCTCGACGCTGTCCGGGTCCAGCATCTCCAGGTCCATCGCAAACTGTCGCCAGTCCATCTTCGTGGCAACCGTATGTCCCGATCAAACCAGACCGAGACGCTTCTCCAGATAGTGAATATCGGTACCGCCCCGCTGGAAGGCCGCATGCTGGAATATCTCCTGGTGCAGCGGCACGTTCGTTTTGATGCCCTCGATCACGATCTCCGTCAGCGCGTTCCTCATCCGCGCGACGGCGGTTTCCCGGTTCGCGCCGTGCGCGATGAGCTTGCCGATCATCGAGTCGTAGTACGGCGGCACCCGGTAGCCGCTGTAAATGTGACTGTCGATGCGGATCCCGGGTCCGCCGGGCGAGTGCCAGAGACTGATCATCCCGGGCGACGGCATGAATGTCTTCGGGTCCTCGGCGTTGATGCGACATTCGATCGCATGGCCCTGGATCCGCACGTCCTCCTGCCGGATGCTGAGGCGTTCGCCGGCGGCGATGCGCAGTTGCTCGCGGACGATATCGACGCCGGTGATCATCTCGGTCACTGGATGCTCGACCTGCAGGCGGGTATTCATCTCGATGAAGTGGAATTCGCCGTTCTCGTAGAGGAATTCGAAGGTCCCGGCGCTGCGGTAGCCGAGTTCCTCGCAGGCGAGCACGCAGCGTTCACCGATGCGCTTGCGTTGTTCCGCGGTAATCCCCGGCGCCGGCGCTTCCTCGATGACTTTCTGGTGACGGCGCTGCATCGAGCAGTCGCGCTCGCCGAGATGGATCGCATTGCCGTAGCCGTCGGCGAGCACCTGGATCTCAATATGGCGCGGCTTCTCGAGGAACTTCTCCATGTAGAGGGCGTCGTTGCCGAACGCCGCGCGGGCTTCTGCCCGCGTGATCGTGATTGCCGCCAGCAGCGACGCTTCGGAATGCACGACCCGCATGCCGCGGCCGCCGCCACCGCCGGCCGCCTTGATGATGACGGGATAGCCGATCTGGCGCGCGACGCGCAGGTTCTCGTCGGCATCTTCGCCGAGCGGGCCGTCGGAGCCGGGGACGCAGGGGACACCCGCCGCCTTCATTGCCCGGATCGCCGATACCTTGTCGCCCATGAGCCGGATCGCGTCGGCCGGCGGACCGATGAACACGAAGCCGCTCGATTCGACGCGTTCGGCGAAATCGGCGTTCTCCGACAGGAAGCCGTAGCCCGGATGGACGGCCACGGCGTCGGTGACCTCGGCCGCGCTGATGATGGCCGGCATGTTGAGGTAGCTCTCCGACGACGGCGGAGGCCCGATGCACACGGTCTCGTCGGCGAGCAGCACGTGCTTCAGGTTGTTGTCCGCCGTCGAGTGCACGGCCACGGTCTTGATGCCCATCTCGCGGCACGCGCGCTGGATGCGCAGCGCGATCTCGCCGCGATTGGCTATGACGACTTTATCGAGCATCGGACGAGGATCCGGTCAGTCGGACTGGCGCTGGTCGAGGACCATCAGCGTCTGCCCGTATTCGACGGGCTCGGCGTTCTGCACGCGGATCGACTTGACGACTCCCGAGACGTCCGCCTCGATCTGGTTCATCATCTTCATCGCTTCGATGATGCACAGCGTGTCTCCCTCCTTGACGCGATCACCGACCTGGACGTAGGGAGCGGCGCCGGGAGAAGACGCGGCATAGAACGTGCCGACCATCGGCGCCATCACCTGGAAGCCGTCCTCCTCGGGTTCGGCGGCCGGCACGTCGGGAGCGGCGGGAGCCGCTGCTGCGGGGGCTGTCGGCGCGGCCGCCGGTGCGGCGAAGACCTGCTGCGGCACCGGTGCTGCGTGCTGGGCATAGCGGCTGATCCGGACCGACTCTTCTCCCTCGGTGATCTCGATCTCCGCGATGCCGGATTCCTCCAGCAGTTCGATCAGTTTCTTGACTTTTCTTATGTCCATCAGTGGTCCCCGGAAGCTGCGATGTACCGGCACGCTGCCTGCACCGCCAGTTCGTATTCGTCAGCCCCGCAGCCGCACCGGCGGCCGCGGGCGATGTTGCCGAAGAAACCGGTGCGGCAAAACGCGGCCCGGCCGAAAGCCGTGCCGAGAGGGATCTCGGCGCAGCGGATGTGCCCTGCCAGCGGCTTTGAGTGGGGGGCGTTGAGCACGAGTAGCTCGGCCGATTGCCGTCCAGTTTCAAGAAGATGGCGGCAATTTTAACCCTTTTTATGGACGATCGTGCAACCCTCAATTGCCATGGAGGGCTTTGCGGGCACCGTCGGCATCCAGTTCGCCTCGCTCGAGGCGCCCGAGCACGGCTGCGATCGCGTCGAGCTGGCCGCGGTGGAGCTCCCCGAAATGGGTGTCGAGCAATTCGCCGTCGGCCGAGACGACCATCGTGAAGGGCAGCCCGACGAAGTCGATGCCCCAGGACTCGACGAGGTTCATGACGTCGTCCTGGCCGACGAGCACCGGGTAATTGAAGCCGGCGGTCTCGGCGTATTTTGCGACGTCGTCCGGAAAATCGACGGCGATGCCGATCACCTGGATCCCCGTTGCGCCCTGTTCGGTCTGGAAGCTTTTCAGCAGCGGGATCTCCCGACGACAGGGCGCACACCAGGTGGCCCAGAAATTGAGTAAGCGATTTTTGCCCGCCCATTCGCTGAAGTCGTGGGGCTTGCCGTCGATGCCGGGCAGGCGGAATTCGGGGTGCACGGTCCCCGGGACCGACGGATCTTGCGCCGCCGCTGCGGCTGCTGGCCCGGAGGCGGGTTCGCGCACCGGCAATCGGGCGGCATAGAACAGCGCGCCGGCCATCAGCGCAATAAAACCCATGGCGAAGACGAGAAACGATCGCTGCATGACGGCCTGTGTCAGGGCCCTGTGCCGGCCGCAGAGGGTTGTCCGGTGTCCGCGGCGAAAACGCGCCTCAGGTGGTCGAGGAAGTCCTGTGCCTTCATGTAGCCGACGACCTCGAAGCCCTCCCGCAAGCCGCCGTCGGCGCCGAAGAAGACGATGGTCGGCGGGCCGAAGATACCGAAGCGTTTCAGTAACGCCTGGTCGGCCTCGTCGTTCGCGGTGACGTCGGCCTGCAGCAGCACGGTACCCGCCAGTGCCGCCTGCACGCCGGGATCGGTGAACGTGTAGGCCTCCATCTCCTTGCAGGATACGCACCAGTCGGCGTAGAAGTCGAGCATGACGGACTTGCCGTGGGCGGACGCGTCGGCGACGGCAGCGTCGAGATCGTCCACGCTCTTGATGCGACGAAACGCGAGACCCTGCTCGTCGGCAGCCGTGGTGACCGCGGTGCTCGCATGATAGATCGAGTTCAACGGCTGCAGCGGATTGCCGCCGCCGGTCAGCGCGCCGAACATCATCAATAGCCCGTAGACGATGGCCAGAAAGCCGAATCCCTTGCCGAGCTTCTGTGCCGCCGGGGACTCCGGGGTCAGCGTCGTCAGGCCGCCCATGAACACGCCGGCCATGACCGCCAGTACCGCCCACAGGCCGAGCGTAACGGTTGCCGGCAGTATCCGCGTCAGCATCCAGACGGCCAGTCCGAGCAGCATGAATCCGAACGCACTTTTGACGGCGATCATCCAGCCGCCCGCCTTCGGCAGCAGGTGTCCCTGGGCCGCACCGACGATCAGCAGCGGAGCGCCCATACCGAGGCTCAACGCGAACAGCGAGGCGCCGCCGCGCAGCATGTCGCCGGTCTGTGCCATCACTGTCAGGCTGGCGATGAGCGCGGGAGCGACGCAGGCCGTGACGATCAGCGCCGACAGGGCGCCCATCACGAAGGCACCGATCGTCGTGCCGCGCTTCTGGTTGCCGCTGATGGCCGCGAGGCGGCTCTGGATACCGCTGGGCATCTGCAGGTCGTAGCCGCCGAACATGGCCAGCGCGAGCAGGACGAACAAGCCCGCGAAGACAATCAGGACCCAGGGCTGGTTGAACGTGGCCTGCAGCTGTGCGCCTGCGGCCGCGGCGGCGACCCCGGCGGCGGTATAGACCAGCGCCATGCCGAGCACGTAGCTGAGCGCCAGGGTGAATCCGCGCAGCGGGCTTGTGTTCTCACCTTCGCCGGCGATGATGGCGGTCAATATCGGGATCATCGGCAGTACGCAGGGCGTGAAAGCAAGCAACAATCCCAGCCCGAAGAACGTCACGAGCACCAGGGCCGGATTGCCCTGCGTGATGAGTCTCGCCAGGCGGCCCTGCTCAGTTACCGGTTCCGCGTCCCTGGGCGGCAGTTCGCTGACCGATGTGGCCTCCGGCAGCGCGACGGCGAGCGTGCGCGTGGTCGGCGGATAGCAGAGCCCGGCTTCGGCACAGCCCTGGTAGCTTACGTCGAGCTCGACGTCCATGGGGGCCGGCGTGGCACGCGCCAGCGGCAGCTCGGCGGTCAGATTGTCGACATAGACCTCCGAGTCGCCGAAGAACTCGTCGTGATGGTGCTTGCCGGCCGGCAGGACGAGGCTGCCGAGCCCGACGTCGCCGGTCTTCGAGGCCACCGAGATCCGGTCCTTGTAGAGGTAGTAGCCCGGTGCGATGCGCCAGTCGAGCTCCACGCGACTGCCGTCGAGCGCGATCGCCGACGGCGCGAAGGCCTGATCGACAGGCAGGAACTCGGTGTCGTTGTCGTGGCCTACCGTGGCGAGATCGAGTTTGCCGCCGGTACCGCCGTCCGGCTTGAGGGAGACGGTCTCGGTCCAGGATTGCGGCGGGTAACAGATGCCCATATCGGCGCAGCCCTGGGCCTTGATGGTGAAGTCCATCGTCTGCGGGCGGGTGCCATCGATCCGATACGGGATCGAAACGTAGAAGTGCTCGCGATAGACCTGTTGCTTGCCGAAGAACTCGTCTTCGTGCGGCAGGCCCTCGGGCAAGCGCGGTGTGCCGAGCACGACCGCTGGCGTGCCGCTTTCGAAGCCGAGCTTGTCGCGATACAGGTAGTAGCCGTCCTCGATCGACCAGTCGATTTCGAGCGCGTCCCCGGTGTCGGAGACGGCGTACCGGTAGGCCTCTTCGGGCTTCAGGGGCTCCTGGTCCTGGCCCTGCGCCGGCGTGATCGGCAGTGCGGTGAGTGCGGCCAGCAGCGGCAGCAGGTAGCGAAAGATCGTTGCTTGCATCGAAGCCGTATCCGGGTGGTTGGGGCGCCGTTAGCCATACGGACCGCATCGGGACCGCGGGGTTTCACGCTCTCGCCTCCGGGCATCCCCTGAAAATTGGTCTCCGGGGCGGCGCAGCATAACCGGGGCTGCCTCCGAAGTCATGGACACAGTTCGGATTTTTCCCGCGCCGGGGCACCCGGGGGCCTTGAAATTTGCTTTGGCATGCCTATTATTAGCACTCGCCGTGGCCGAGTGCTAATGCCTCGAGGCCACGAAGGCCCCAAGAATTCATTTGAAAATTAATAACTTACAGGAGTGAAACCACATGAAGATTCGTCCGCTTCATGATCGAGTCATCGTCAAGCGCATGGAAGAAGAGCGCACGTCGCCCGGCGGAATCGTGATTCCGGATGCGGCGGCCGAGAAACCGATCAAGGGTGAGGTTGTCGCCGCCGGCAACGGCAAGATCCTCGAGAACGGCGAGGTACGCGCGCTCGACGTCAAGGTCGGCGACAAGGTGTTGTTCGGCAAGTACGCCGGCACCGAGGTCAAGGTCGACGGCGAAGAACTGCTGGTAATGAAGGAAGACGACATTATGGCGGTGATCGAGAGCTGATCGCCGCGAGACCCCAGGGGATTTCAGTAAACGTGGCGGCGCGTGCCGCCGGCAAGATCGTAAAGAGGATATAGAGATGGCTGCTAAGGAAGTACGTTTTAGCGACGACGCACGCCACCGGATGTTTGCAGGAGTGAACGTCCTGGCAAACGCGGTGAAGGTGACCCTCGGCCCGAAGGGCCGCAACGTCGTACTCGACAAGAGCTTCGGTGCGCCGACCGTCACAAAGGACGGCGTATCGGTTGCCAAGGAGATCGAGCTCGAGGACAAGTTCGAGAACATGGGCGCACAGATGGTGAAGGAAGTCGCCTCCCAGACGTCCGACGTCGCGGGCGACGGCACGACGACCGCCACGGTGCTCGCACAGGCGATCCTGCGGGAAGGACTGAAGTCCGTCGCCGCCGGTATGAACCCGATGGACCTGAAGCGCGGCATCGACAAGGCAACGGTCGCCATCGTCGACGAGCTGAAGAAACTGTCGAAGCCCTGCAAGGACGACAAGGCGATCGCCCAGGTCGGCAGCATCTCGGCCAACTCGGATATCGAGATCGGCGAGATCATCTCCGAGGCCATGCAGAAGGTCGGCAAGGAGGGTGTCATCACCGTCGAGGAAGGCTCGGGTCTCGAGAACGAGCTGGAGGTCGTCGAGGGCATGCAGTTCGACCGCGGTTACCTGTCGCCGTATTTCATCAATGACGCGCAGAGCCAGCAGGTCGAGCACGAGAATCCGCTGATCCTGTTGCACGACAAGAAGATCTCGAACATCCGCGACATGCTGCCGGTGCTCGAAGCCGTGGCCAAGGCCGGCCGTCCGCTGGTGATCGTTGCCGAAGACGTCGAAGGCGAGGCGCTGGCGACGCTGGTCGTCAACAACATCCGCGGCATCGTCAAGGTCGCTGCGGTCAAGGCGCCCGGCTTCGGCGATCGCCGCAAGGCCATGCTGCAGGACATCGCGGTCCTGACCGGTGGCCAGGTCATCTCCGAGGAAGTCGGCCTGTCGCTGGAGAAGGCGACGCTGGACGACCTGGGTGAGGCCAAGAAGATCCAGATCTCCAAGGAAACGACCACGATCATCGACGGTGCCGGCCGTACCGCGGACATCAAGGGCCGCGTCGACCAGATCAACCGCGAGATCGAGGAATCGACGTCCGACTACGACAAGGAAAAACTGCAGGAGCGCGTCGCCAAGCTCTCCGGCGGTGTGGCCGTGATCAAGGTCGGGGCCGCGACCGAGGTCGAGATGAAGGAGAAGAAGGCACGCGTCGAGGACGCGTTGCACGCAACCCGCGCGGCCGTCGAGGAAGGCGTCGTGCCGGGCGGCGGCGTCGCCTTTATCCGTGCCGTTGCCGCGATCGGCAAGCTGAAGGGCGACAACGACGACCAGAACGTCGGCATCGCAATCCTGAAGCGCGCCGTCGAAGAGCCGCTGCGACAGATCGTGCGCAACGCCGGCGGTGACGCCAGCGTCGTGCTGAACGCCGTCGCCGAGGGCAAGGGCAACTTCGGCTATAACGCGGCGACCGGCGAGTTCGGCGACCTGATCGAACAGGGCATCCTGGACCCGACCAAGGTCACGCGTTACGCGCTGCAGAATGCCGCGTCCGTATCGGGCCTGCTGCTGACCACCGAAGCGATGGTCGCCGAGGCGCCGAAGGACGAGGCCGCGGCGCCGGCGATGCCGGACATGGGCGGCATGGGCGGCATGATGTAAGCCCCCGGACCGATCCGGTCGAAGAGAGCCCGGCACGACAGTGCCGGGCTTTTTTTTCGCGCGGGGCCCGCGACGCGGGGTACCGGGTCTTTGCCTGGCACAATCAATGTAAAGAATATTTGACACATAGTCGAATTTTCTTTACATTATGCCCCGTACCTGCCAAAGGAGCTGCGTCATGGACATGTCGTTTCAGGAAAAGAGTGCCTGGGGATCGCTGATCATTCTCGCCCTGGTGTCGTACTGGTTCTATCCGACGGCCCTCGAGATCGCGGGCAAGACCACGAACCCCGCGGACCTGTATGTGCTGATGATCGGCTGCGTCGTCACCCTGATCATTTTCGAGGTGATCTATCACACCATCATCGCCGCGACCGGGAAGACCGATCGCGACGAGCGCGACCGCCTGTTCGTCATGCGGGCGGAACGCAACGCCATGTTCGTCCTGTGGACCGGCCTGTTCTGGATCGTCGGGCACATTCTGGTCTCGGCCGCGACGGAAGCGGTGACATCGCTCGGCACTCTCGAGATTGCCGTCTGGATCCTGTTCGCATTGTCGGCGTCCGAATTCGCCAAGCTTGCGTCGCAGGTCTGGTACTACCGGATCAGCGTGTAATGGCGCCGACGTCCATCCACAACGAGATTCGCCGATTGCGTTTCGAGGCCGGGGAAATGACGCAGGCTCAGCTTGCCGAGCGCATCGGCGTTACGCGCCAGACGATCGTCGCGATCGAGAGGGGCAAGTACTCGCCGTCGCTCGAAGCGGCGTTCCGGATCGCCCGCGTATTTGGCGTGCCCTTGGAGACGGTATTCAGATTCGAGCCGGAGTGAGTCGAACAGGCTTCACGCGTGGCGTCCGCCCCGCCGCTGGCGATGCCACACACGGTACGCGAGGAGCGCAGCGACGATCACCGCGTAGATCAGCGGTTCCCGGATGTCGGCCTTTACCTGCCACCAGAAGTGCCAGACGCCGAGGATGCCGACCGCGTAGATGGCATAGTGCAGCTGATTCCAGCGCCGGCCGAGGCGACGGCGCATGCCGTTCGTCGAGGTGACCGCCATCGCCGTGAGCAGCAACAGGGCAGCGAATCCGAGGGTGATGAAGGGCCGCTTGGCGATGTCTTCGAGGATCGCCGACATCAGCAGTCCCTGATCGAGGATGAGCCAGGTCAGGAAGTGCATCAGCACGTAGAAGAACGCGTAGAGGCCCAGCATCCGGCGGAATCGCAGCAGCCAGTTCCAGCCCGTGATGCGCCTCGCCGGCGTCACGGCGAGCGTCATGCAGATAAAGCGCAGCCCCCAGTTGCCGAAGCGGTCCTGGATGTCCTCGACCGGGTTGGCGCTCAGGTGTCCGGTGAGGTTGAACGCGTCGCCGACGACGTAGAGCGCCGGCAGCAGGCAGAGGACGAATACGACCGGCTTCCAGACGAAGCGGATCTGGTTCAGCTTGTTCACACGTGGCCGTCAGAAGTTCTTGCGCAGATCGAG
>JBAUVS010000029.1:0-3451 GCA_049583345.1 Woeseiaceae bacterium | reverse complement strand
GCATCGTGCTGTCCGGACACACGGACGTCGTGCCCGTGGCGGGCCAGGCCTGGGACAGCGACCCGTTCGAACTGACCGAAAGAGCGGGGCGCCTGTACGGCCGCGGTACGGCGGACATGAAGGGTTTCCTGGCGATCGCGCTGGCCGAACTGCCGGCATTCCTCAGTGCGCATCCGAAGCGGCCTGTGCACCTGGCGTTCACCTACGACGAGGAAGTCGGCTGCCTCGGCGTGCGGCGGCTGCTCGAGGACGTCGCGGGGCTCGAAACGCGACCGCGGCTGGCCGTCATCGGCGAACCGACCGACATGCGCGTCGTGCATACCAACAAGGGGATCCGCGGCTTCGCCGTGCGCGTCGAGGGCCGCGCGGCACACTCGAGCGCGCCGGAACTCGGATCGAACGCGATCCTCGCCGCGGCGCGCATCATCGAGCGCATCCGCGCACTCGCCAGCGAGCGTCGCGAGGGTACCGCCGCCGGCAAATATTTCGATCCGCCCTACACCACGGTCAACGTGGGCCGGATCGAAGGTGGTACGGCGATGAACATCATCGCGGCCGAGTGCCGCTTCGTCTGGGAATACCGGCCGCTTCCCGGCGAACCTCCGAATCAGTTACGCGATCAGGTCGTTGACTTCATTCGAACGGAGGTCGAGGCCGGCGACGCGCCGGTCCCGGCGGTCACGATCGAGGAACTAGCCGACGTGCCGTCACTGAATCCCACCGAGCCGGAGTCGCGGGCGGTGGCCTTCGTCAGAGCGGTGGTGGATGCCGAAGCATCGCCAACAGGCGCGTCGTTTACTACCGAAGGCGGCTTGTTCCAGGCATCCGGTATCCCTGCCGTGATCTGCGGGCCGGGCGGCATCGCTCAGGCCCATCAGCCCAACGAGTTCGTCAGCCTGCAGCAACTGGAGGCGGGCAGCCGCTTCGTTCGCGAAGTCCTCGCGCGCACGGCCGCGGGTGCAATACCCTGACCGCGATTGCTCAGCGAACCGTCACGTCCCGATTGACCTTGGTGAGGAACTCACAGCCCTTCGCCGTCACCACGATGGTGTCGGAGAGGAACGAGTCTCCCTTGCCCGTGCGCAACAGCCAGGACATCAGGTGGAATACCATGCCCTCGCGAATCTCCAGCGTCGAATCGCTCCTGAGGCCCTGCGGCGTGCCGCTGCCGGACCAGCTCGGCGGGAAACCGATACCGACGGCATAGCCGCAATGATGGCGGCGATAGGCATCGAGCCCGGCCCGGTCGACGACGGCCTGCCAGGCCTGGTACACCTCGCCCGCGGTGACCCCGGGCGCGATCTTGTCCGCCGCCGCCTGCTGCGCCTCGAGACAATACTTGTGGATATCGTATGACTGGCGCGGTGCGCGGTCGATGAACACGAGCCGGCCGATCGGCGCGTGGTAGCGGCGCACGCAGCCGGCCATCTCGAGGAACAGCACGTCGTTCTTTTTCAGCCGACCTGCCTGCCAGGTGCCGTGCTCGTGCTCGAGCGTGCGCGTCGATCGCACCAGCGGCACGAATCCCGGGTAGGTGCCGCCGCGCCGGAACATCGCATCGTAGAGTTGCGCGACGACGTCGCGCGTGTAGACGCCGGCCCCGGCGCCGGCGATCGCCGACAGCATCATCGCATCGGAGATCTTCGCGGCGGCACGCGTGCACTGGAGCTCGTGCGGCGACTGGACGATGCGGCAGTCCTCGACGAGACCCGAGATATCCAGCCACTCGGCATCCGGCACGCCGTGGATGATGCCTTCGGCGACGACGAACGGCAGGAAACTGCTGGTCTTCTCGATGCCGATACGCCCTTTGTCCAGGCCACACTCCTTCAGTGCATCCACGGTGACGCGCACGGGCATCTGCGCCTTCTCGGCGGTCGGCCCCCGCACCGACACCCCTGCGCTCATCTCCCAGGGCCGCAGTCCCCGTGCGTTGCCGCGCTCGTCACGAGCTGCCAGCACGATATCCTGTTCGCGATCACGCGCCTCCGGGATCGGCTTGATCCCGTCGCTGTAGCCGACATGACGGACATTTCGCATCTGGTCCCTGACCGTCGCCTTCTCCATTGCGCGCGAGACGAAGATCGGCTGGCCTTGCAGGGGAACGATCAGTGACTGATAGGCGAAATAGCCCTGGTGATCGAGTCCCGTGAGGTAGTAGATGTTCTCGGGACTCGAGATGAGGCTCGCGTCGATGTCCTGCTCCTGCATGTGCTTGCGGAGCCTCGCGATCCGGTTCCCGAATTCCTCGTCGGAGAAAAACGGCTCGGCGGAAGTGGGTGCAGCCATAGCCTCTCTATTGTCCAGTGTGGGACGAAGACTTCAACCGTCACGGTTTGAGACGCGCGAGCGGCCTTGTTAGGGTGGTGGGTTCCCGAGAATTCGCGAGGAAATCATGTCATCAGCTGCTATCCCACAATCGCACAAGGACACAATCCCCATCCCGCAGACCCAATTGCTCATCGACGGCGAGTTCTGCGCCGCCGCCAGCGGCAAGACCTTCAGCACGCTCGATCCTGCCACCGAGGAGGTCATCGCGGACGTCGCCGAGGCGGACGCGGCCGACGTCGATCGCGCCGTGGCCGCGGCACGCAAGGCCCTGACCGAGGGTCCGTGGTCGAAGATGGACGCCCGCGAGCGCGGCCGCCTGCTGCTCAAGTGGGCGGATCTCATCGAGGCGCACACCGACGAACTCGCCCGGCTCGAGTCACTCGACAACGGCAAGACGCTGAAGGAAGCCCTCGGCTACGACATCCCCAGCGCGGCGGCCGTGCTCCGCTACTTCGGCGGCTGGGCCGACAAGCTGCACGGGCAGACGATCCCGATCCCGGGTCCGTATTTCACCTACACACGACTGGAACCGGTCGGCGTCTGCGGCCAGATCATCCCGTGGAACTTCCCGCTGGCCATGGCGACGTGGAAACTCGGGCCGGCACTCGCCGCCGGCTGCACCTGCGTACTCAAGCCCGCCGAGCAGACCCCGCTCACCGCACTGCGCGCCGGTGAACTCGCGCTGGAGGCGGGCATCCCGCCGGGCGTCGTCAATATCCTTCCCGGCTACGGTCCGACGGCGGGCGGCGCGATCGTGAAACATCCGGGCATCGACAAGATCGCATTCACCGGCGACTACCGGACCGCGGAGATCATCAAGCGGGAGAACGTCTCGACGATGAAGCGGCTCAGCTTCGAGCTCGGCGGCAAGAGCCCCAACGTGATCTTTGCCGACGCCGATCTCGACGAGGCCGCCGACGGCGCTTACGACGCGCTGTTCCTGAACCAGGGGCAGAACTGCTGCGCCGGCAGCCGGGCATTCGTGCAGGCCGACGTCTACGACGCGATCGTCGAACGCATGGCCGAGCGGGCGAACAAGGCCCGCGTCGGCAATCCGTTCGACTCCGAGACCGATCACGGCGCGCTGATCGACAAGGCGCAGCTCGACAAGGTCATGCAC